>DATDEW010000350.1:0-5761 GCA_036522935.1 Kapaibacterium sp. (SeqCode) | reverse complement strand
TAGGCAGTCCCAAGTCCCATCTTTCCCATACGGGTAATCAGGTGGAGACGAGGATTACCTTCTTTCATCCTAGTTACAATTGCAGACGTACCATCAGGTGAATTATCATCAACGATGAGGATATTCAGCTCGACATCCGGTATTTTCGACTGTTCGGCAAAAACGGCAGCGACGATATTCTCGACGTTGTCGCTTTCGTTGTATGTGGGTATGATTATTATTGCTTTCTTCATTATGCAAATTCTTGTACGGCACTAATGACATTTGTTGCAATATACGCAATGTCCTCTGTGGTCATTTCTGAATGCATCGGAAGAGCCACAATATGCTCGGCTGCATACTCCGTATGTGGGAAATCCCCTTTTTTACCTCCATAAGATAGATAAGCCGGCTGTAAGTGGAGCGGGACAGGGTAATAGATATTTGACGGGATACCCTTCTCCTTGAGTCGTGCGATCACCTTCTCGCGGTCGGCTTGGATAAGAATAGAGTATTGATGCCAGATGTGATAAGATTCAGGGCGATTCACCGGAGTCTTTATCTTCGGCAATCCAAGAAAGAGATCATTGTATTGCTCTGCAGCTTCATTACGCTTTGCATTCCACTCGTCAAGATACTTCAGTTTCACACCGAGAATAGCGGCCTGAATTGAATCCAATCGCGAGTTCACGCCAAGGCGGTCATGATAGTATGTCTTCGATGACCCATGATTTGCAATTGAGCGTATCACTGCCGCAAGTTCATCAGAATTTGTCGTAAGCATCCCTGCATCACCGAATGCACCAAGATTCTTTGACGGATAGAACGAGATACTCGCTATATCACCGAAGCTGCACGCTTTCTTCCCTTGCCACGTCGCCCCGACTGCTTGCGCCGCATCTTCAATAACTTTGATATTGTGAGCTTTTGCAATATTGCATATCTCTGTGATATTCGACGGCTGACCAAAGAGATGTACCGGTATGATCGCTTTTGTTCTTGGTGTTATCGCAGCAGCAATACGAGTCACATCGATATTGAACGTATCGGGCTCAATATCAACGTACACAGGCACTGCACCAAGAAGAGCTATTGTCTCTGTAGTAGCCGCGAATGTGAACGGTGTTGTAATGACTTCATCACCTGCACCAATACCAAGCGCCATCATCGCGATCTGCAATGCATCAGTACCTGAAGCACAGCCGATCGCGTGCTTCACACCGAGGTATACTGCTGTATCTGCCTCAAACTTTTTTACTGCCGGGCCGTTGATATACGCCCCGCTTCTAACGACAGCAAGTATCGCATCGTCTATTTCCTGCTGATAGCGTTTATACTGTCCGAGGACATCGACCATAGCTATCGGACGTGTTTGTGTAGTGCTCAACTTCTTCTTTCTATTTATTATGCTTGTCCTTTACCTTTTAGCATCATGTATGCTGTGCGGAAAAGTATTTTAATATCTAAACGAAATGACATTGACTCAATGTACATGAGATCGTAGCGAACACGCTCCTTCACATCATCTATCGACTCATCATATTTATCAACCATTGCTTGGTATAAGCCCGTAATACCCGGGCGCACCTTTAAGCGTCGAGTATAGTATGGTATATCTTTCACAAGTTGGTCTATGAAGAACTGACGCTCAGGGCGCGGACCAACCAGAGACATATCGCCTTTTAGTACACACCAAAATTGCGGCACTTCATCGAGATGAGATTTGCGCAGGAACTTGCCTATCGGTGTTACTCGAGGGTCGTTCTTTGCTGCCCAGACAGGACCTGATGTCTCTGCGTCAATACGCATTGAGCGAAACTTATAGATATGAAATATCTCACCGTTACGACCTACACGTTCTTGGGAGTAGATTACCCCTCCCTTTGAGGTAAGTTTCACTGCCAATGCAGTAAACAACCATACCGGAGAGCCAAAAATGAGCACACCAGCACTTACAGTTACATCCAGTATTCTCTTAACAGACTCTTCCCAAGGACGTTGAAGTTCGGGGTTAATATCTATGAGCGGAAATCCATAAATCTCCCGTGTACGCGCCTGCCCAGAAATAATATCATAGAGATCTGGTACTATCTTCAGACCAGTGTTGGATCTTGCAGCACGCCCTATCACATCAAGGAGTTTTTCATGTTCACCTGAATCAAGGGTGATAAGCACCTCTCGTATTTTGTACTCGTCGATAACTGACTCAAGGTCTTTCAACTCACCAAGCCGTTGTATGCTTTTTGTCCCTATTTGTAATGCAGATATATCAGAGCCGTTTGATGATATATATCCGACAACATCATATCCAAGTCGAGGGTATTGAGCTACACGGCGTGCAAGTTCTGTTGCCTTTTTGTGGTCTCCAAGTATCACTGATATGCGTCTTCCTATGCCGGATTCAAGCAGTCGCCGTTGTGAGAACCGAACGATAAGACGTAAGGATATTATAAGTACAGAAAGGAGCCCAAAATATAATAGCCCAATTAATCTCGGGTCATTTCTTATTGGTGCATCTTCGGCACCTGCTGTCGGACCCCAAAGTACGAAAAGGATGAATATAAGTGTGCCAACCCCAAGGGTTTTTAATATCGTAACTATTTCGTCAAAGATCGGACGTACATACCATTGGCGGTATAAACCAAAAAGCAAGAACCCTGCTAACCAAAAGAAATACACGAGTACGCTTGACTCAATCAAGTAGGACGGGTTGGTATCAATACCAGATGTTGTGAACCATCCGGAGGTAAAACGGATATAATAAAGCAACACCCAAGCAAGATTGATGGCAATAATGTCGCTTATGAATAGGAATATGAGCTCTTTGCGTCTACTCAATGCTGTCCCTCCGATACTTCTTTCATTGAGCGTCGGGACATCTTCCACTCGCGTCGTTCTTTCCTGAAAAGATAGGTAAAAAGCCCTGTTAGAAATGCAGCATTCATTACTGCAAACCAGAAGAGATTTCGCACAAGAGGTAGTGATATGTTCTTCGCGTTCATAATCATCCCCAACAACACCAATGTAATAACGACCAATTCAGCTATTCCGAGTACCCAAAACATAGAAGTTCCAACCGACAAGCAACCCATTATTGTTATGATAAGGATACAAATGAGAATGACCGGGGTTATCCAACGAAAGAACTTGTGTCCAAGTATCATCATTGAACTCATTCCTGCTGACGGAGCAATAAGTTCTGGAAAATATTGTAGTGTAGCAAACCCACGAGATGCAAACCGAGACTTACGCCTGAACTCCTCTCTGATCGAGCGGACATACTCTTCCCTTGCAATAGCAAGGGGTTCGTAAATAAGTCTTTTATTCTGTGAGATTATCTTAAAAACCGAATAAAGATCGTCATGAATATAATCGCTTGGGAGTTCATTCCAAAGTGAAGCTCGCATTGAATAATTTGCGCCAGATAACCCTATCGTTGAACCAACTGCTGATTCATTTCTTCGAAGAGTCATCTCAATAGAATGATAATCCTTCTCTGATTCAAAACCACTGTTTCCATCATCCGATGTAAGTACATAAGCCCCTGCAACTCCACCGATCTCATCACTTGTATAATGCTGTGCATGATATTGAAGTGCTAATTTATCAAGCATCATATCAGCATCGACGAATAACAAATACTCACCCCGCGCTTTTGGGACAATATTATTGAGCACTTGCATTTTACCCCGCCGTTCATCGAATATCAATGGATGAATAAACATGTACTTCGCAGAATAATCGTTAAGGATCTGATTCGTTAGATCACTTGAGCCATCAGAGCCAACTATTATTTCTATCTTATCTTCAGGATACTCAAGTGAGATAAGCGAGTCGAGACATTTTACAAGCGACCGTTCTTCATTGTAAGCAGCAAGAATAATGGAGAAGAACGGGGTATAGCTTAGATCAACGGTGTGCTTTTGTGGCTGCATACGAGCAAGTAGCATCATAATCACCGGATAGAGAACATAGGTGAAAAGAAGTATGCCGCAAAAACATAATATGATAAGTAAGTACACTAGTCAGATTATATATCTGAAATTATCCGCGTGCTGCTATCACTTTTTCGTACATTTCACAAAATCGTTTTCCGACGCTTTCCCAAGAGTATTCATCCTCGACGAGGCGACGTGCATTTGCCCCAAGCATTGCGCGAAGTTCGCTATTTGTCAGTAACTCAATAACACCCTCGGCGAACGAGCGGGCATCATCGCGAAGAAGGATCTCTTGTCCGTCACGAGCAATATTCCCTTCTGCACCGACTCTTGTCGAGACGACTGCCTTCCCTGAAGCAAAGAAATCCAGCAGTTTTAGCCGCATTCCACCGCCTACGCGCAAAGGGCAAATCATCACTGACGAACGCTCCATAAATGGGCGAATATCTGGCACTCTGCCATGCAGCCGTATCTTATTAACCCACTGCTGAGCAATAGGTTGCAGACGGTCTGTACCCTCGCCTACAATATCGAACATCGCATCAGGCACCGATTTAACAACCAGTGGGAAGATTTCCTTCGCAAAATATTCGATGGCGTCGCGGTTCGGAAGCCAGTTCGTGCCGCCTATCCAGAGGATGGAATTCGCCACTTCCTTTGCCTGCTCTGATGGTCGGTAATAATCCGTATCAACTCCGGCAGGTATGGTATAATAGGTAGCATTCGGCGCATCTCTACGCATGAGATCTTCGTCTTGCAGAGTTATCGGAATCGTCGCATCGAATGAGCGGATGAAGTTCGCTTCCTCTTTTCGCAAACGCTTGGCATGGATACTTGCAACAAGTTTCTTGAGCGGATTTTTCGCATTCGCAGCGAACCGCTCATAAATCAGGGTCTCGTAATTATGCTCGCGCAGAACGATGGGGATATTCCACCGCTCCTTCATCCAAAGCCCATACTTCCCCATGTGTGCATGATCAAGATGCACAATATCATATGTGTTCTCACTCATAAGCCGCTCAATAAGCGTGAACATCTCCGGCATCATCCGTCGCTCGATAGGGTACGCACCTTTGAAAAGGGTTTTTAGTAGGACGAGGTTTGTAGGGGGCAAGGGTTTCTCGACCAGTTCAAGTTGCACGATATCTTTATATACCTCGCGCGCCTTCGCATTCATTTGAGGATCAGCATCTATGTATGTAACGAACGTGACATGATGCCCCAGACGAGATGTCATCTCGGCAACTTTGAACACACTGATCACTCCCCCGTCAAAAAGCGGATACGGCAGGCGTGGGGAGAGTTGGAGAATACGAAGTTGGGTCATTTGATTATTAACCCTCTTTCTTTTAACAGTTCTTTTCCCCTATACCCCTTGAAGTAATCAACTAAACCATTAAACATAGCTTTAACAGCTACTTTATTACCAGATGATGACATGATCTTCCATCGTTTTAAAATATGAAACGGAAGAACAAACCAAAATTGTATCCTCTGAGCTCCTTTATAATGATACTTTGCAAATATCAGGAAATTACGAAAGTGCATATAAATAAACAATGGACTCTCTTTCCCACGTACTTCAGCTCTTGTGTTGTGATACACAATAGACGCGGGTTCATACCATGTACTATATCCAAGATATTTGGCTCGTAAACACCAGTCAGGTTCCTCCCAATATATGAAATAGTCATTGATAAATCCGCCTATCTTCCGTAATACCTCACCTCGCAGAAGCATTACACAACCTACTGCAAATGCTGTTTCGCAAGGGGTATCATATTTCCCCATATCTACTTCTGAATCTCCATAATGATTATACGCCATGTGCCATTTCTGATATG
>DATDEW010000349.1:0-4755 GCA_036522935.1 Kapaibacterium sp. (SeqCode) | reverse complement strand
CATTCATCTTTGTAGATCGTCGCCTCACCGTCCTTGACATTGAAGACGACATTATCATTATCAGGGTCCAGTCCTGAGATCTTCAGCATGAACTCTATCGTAGAGTTTTTGCCTTTGAATGGACGAACCGTGCGACGGATTATCTCGCCGCTTTTGGCACTCTTAGCCTGCATCATGACATCATCGCCCTGTCCTTCTTCGTCAGTGCCGTTGATGCCTATCCAGTAGAGTGTATAGGGACCTGCGCCGATCGTTGCGGGACAACGATAAATGATCTTGTTGCGACGAGAGCCTATAGCAATATAATTTGTCTGTTCTTTCTCGTTACGATATAGATGCGCGGGGTCTATTGGGATGACATAATAATTCTGGAGTGTATCGTAGAGAAATATTTCCGTTGTTTTCGGATAGGAGCCGTTCTTTTCTCGGTAGTTCTCAAGTGCAAGTTCTGTTGCACGTAATGCTTCCTGCGCCGATTGCAGCGTTGCTTTATCACTTGCATCTTCAAGCTTGCGGAAGCCTACATCCTTGCAGGAAGTTATGGCAAGAGAAAGAAGGAGTAGAATTATGAGTTGTCTCATCTATTACTTTGTAGTTGTCCCAAGATACTCACTCGGTTTCGAGATAGGGGCTCGCTCATCGCTCGTTGCGAAACTAATACCTTCTTCGTTTGCATGTAGATCGCGTTCATCGCTCACACCGCCGACGATAAATGCATCTTCGCCTGCTTCAACGAATGAGCCCAATAACCGAACGAGTGAATTCGTCCCCAAAGTTCGCTTCAAATATGCAGAAAGAAAGAAATGCTGCATTTTGTCTTTGTCCTCAGTCGAATCAGAGTAGATCCGTGAAGGCAGTCGTTCAACCCTCGCAGTAAAACTCTCCTCGGGTTCAAATGTAAGCGGTAATGTAATGGATGCGCCAAAGAGCAATTTTATCTCGATCGTCCGATGCTCTAATGTTGCAACTGCACTTGCTAATTGAGCTGCCTGAAAGTCACCGCGTGAGAGGATGTATGCTTCATTGTAAATATAATCGAGCTTCTCGCGGTCGGTCATCCCTTCTGTCTCTTCTGTATATACATCGCTACGGATAAGATCGCGGAGTTGGTATCCCTCAATATACCCTTTCGGAGTAAAGAGAGAACCGAAGACCATGAGCGGAGTTTTGGCTTGAGCAAATGATTGCGACGAAAGTAGTATGACAAGTAAAAGTGTTTTCACGCTGCAAACTATCAAACTATCTAACTATCAACCTTTTAGTATCTCACTGATCTTCTTCTGCGTCAGTTCATCAAGCATTCGCATCGAGAGCTTTTCAATTCGCATTTGCATGATGCGGCGACGTTCGGATTGCGGCGCGTCGGCTGCAAGCGGTTCGACGAAGAGCGGGACGTCGGCCAGAGAATATACTCCGGCAAGTTCGGGTATCTTTCCTTTGTAACGGGTAACCGAAGCGGGTTTTGCTGACTCCTCGGTTACAATGACAAGTGGACATTTCGATTCGGATGCTAAACGAATGACTTCCTTTGCCGCGGCAGATGCCTTTTCGCTTGCAATATCTTCAATGCGGTCGCTAAAGAAGAAAATCGTGCCTGGATTTGCAACTAGTGATGACTGTAACTGCGATGCTTCGAGCGATAGCAACGCTCCATCCTTTATCTCTGCGTTAAGAAATGCAGTCAGAGCAAAATCAATGTAGCTTCCGCCGGAGCGAAGCGAGGAGACATTCACGGAGATGTTATTATCCTTCTTGAGGATATCAGCAATGCGTGAAAGTTCATCTTCAATAAGTGTATCATCGACCGAAAGCTGGCCTTTGCTCTTCGGATGTGAGACAGCTGCAGAACGCGCCACATAAAACCGTGAAGAAAGGAGTGGAAATGGACGAGAAGAGAGATCGATACGCTTTACATCATGGATGGGCGTTTCTTTTCTGAAGTCAAGTTCATTGTCGTCTTTGTCTAAGAACTTTATACCAAGTGCCTGCGCCATCCCGAAGCCTGCATCCCTTGCCAGCGGCTCATCCCAGCCGAGGATGATACTGAAGGCTCCTTCATCGAGACAGTCCTGTATGAGTTCGCCGATGCCATAGGTCGTGCCGACAAATTTCAGCCCCTTCCCCTTTTTGCCTGATGGCTTTACCGATTGCACCGGCTCGGCTGCGATCTGATTCATCTCGATAACACCGATAGTGCCATTCTCACCTGAAAAGCCAAGCGGCACGACAAGCTGTTCGCCGTCAGCGCCTGTTGCTTCTACTTCCAGGAATGAACCGAGTGAAGCGGTGACGATATGTTCTATCGTGCCTTCGCCGCCATCGGTAAGTGGATACTGCTTTACTTTTGATTTACGGTCTTGGGCTCGTAACCCTTTTGCTGCTATGCTTGCCGTTTCCGTCGCGGAAAATCCGGACGTTGGTTGTGTTATAATGTAGTATTGTTCGTTCACTCGCGCTGCCAGTTAAATATACCGTTCGGCGGTGCTGCCGATACTAACCTATAATCGTTGACCATAAATTGGTCAACGAAATAGAACCGTACATTGAGGTCGCTATACTCCCACATTTCGTACGGTCGTGAATTCACATCATACGGACGTTTATCTATTGAAGTTGGTTCACCGAGTTGAATATAGATACGTCCCCTATCGGTTTTCCAACCGCTCATTGTTGCTCTGAAATTTCTATCTGCAACGCCGACGCGTCGATAAAACACCTGCATCGGACGGTTATAGCTGTCCGTCTGATACGGTTTCATGCGGTTCCAAAAATCTACGATAACATTTCGTTTGTCCTGTGTTGTTTGGGCAGATACAAGCGAATCATATGCGCTTCCTGTTGCAATATAGAGAAGCTGTTCGATAGCATCATCTATCTTCATACCCGAAATGGGTATCCCTCTGGGTATCTTCACATCTATCTCCATCTCCGACGAGCTCAATGCCGCGCTATGCAAAGCTTGTGATGAGTAGTTCATCGTATCTTCTGCTCGGGCGAAGAGATATTGTTCTAAGATATACTTCCCTGTCCAAATATCATCGAAATCCATCTCGGCAAAGATCGGCATACGCTTTGCACCACTACCGACAAGGACGCTCGTGACGCGGAATACATCTTCATCGCCGGTATGCTCTCGCAACCTTTGCACTAACCAGAGTGGGCGGCTTTGCTCGGCATTATAGAGCTCAAAGAAGACACCTGACTGACCTACTTGCAATGAAGAAATATCACTGCCGATATGCGGCACGATACGTGAGTTAAATTTCGAGCGGTAGATAAGTGCATCACTCATCCCTGCGGCATCAGGAGAAAACGTCTTTGTGGTAAATGTGCCGCGCTCTGTGAATTGACGCTTCGTCGAAAGGTCCCGCACCGTTATCAAGATATTATAATTCATACCTTGATGCAAGATGAACGTATGCTGTGAAGCATTGGCGCGTTCAAGTTTTAGCTCGCTAATCTTTTCCTTTTCTGCCGTCGAAAGGAGTATCGTCTTGGAATCAATACCGGAGTATAGGCCGCTATCACCAGATGAAGGTGTGATGGTGATCTGTACCGTATAATCGGCGACATACTTATCTACGGCATAAAGGAATTTAAGAAGCCCGTACGGTACTGCAACATAGACATCAACTCGAGTACTATCGGTCGAGAATGGCTCGGTTTGGAATGAAAGCGTTTCGTATGAGAAATGCGGGAGAGATGAATCGGCTACTTGTGCAATACTACTTTGCACATAGAATAAACAAAGTATGAAGCCGACTACAAGTCTCATTCATAGACTCCGATAAGATCGAACTCCTCAGCTTCGGTCACCTTTACATCGATCATCATGCCCGGCTCGAGCTTCTTCTTTGACTTGAAGCGTATCTCTGCGTCGATCTCCGGCGCATCGGCGGCTGTTCTGCCGTGATAGGTTCTATCGAAGTATCCTTCGATAAGCGTCTTTTGTGTTGTGCCTATCTTTGCTTCGTTCTTTTCGGCAGATACTTCGCGCTGCAAGTCCATCAGTCGTGCCTGTCGTGCACGTTTCTCTTCTTCGGGGACGGGGTCAGCAAGCGGGACGGCTGTTGTGCCGTCTTCAACTGAATAGGTAAAGACACCGAGTCTATCAAACTTCATGGTCTCGACAAATTCTTCAAGCTCAGTAAATTCTTTCTCGCCTTCTGCAGGGTAACCCGTGATAAGCGTTGTGCGGAGGGCAATGCCGGGGACCTTCTCGCGTATTGTACCGATGAGGTCTTCCGTTGCGCGGCGCGTAATGCCGCGGCGCATTGACTTCAATACTTCAGTAGAAGCATGTTGCACAGGCATATCAAGATATTTTACTATCTTCTCTTCGCCTGCCATCACATCTAGAACATCAAGCGGAAACTTCGCGGGATAGGCATACATCAGACGTATCCATTCAATGCCGTTGACCTTTACCAAACGACGCAAGAGATCGGCAAGTGTTCGTTTGCCTTCGGTATCGAGACCGTAGTATGTTAGGTCCTGCGCAATGAGGATGAGTTCTTTCACTCCGCTTGATGCAAGCATCATTGCTTCAAATGCAAGTTCATCAGGCGACTTCGAGCGGTGTCCGCCGCGCATGATGGGGATAGCGCAGAAGGAGCATGGGTTATCGCATCCTTCGCTTATCTTGATATACGAAAAATATTTTGGTGTTGTCTGGACTCGTTCGCCGAGCAGTTCGTACTTCAGCTTTGTGCCTTCATCGATCTCGGCTTCGGGGACGACCGTCCTGATGATATT
>DATDEW010000348.1:0-5358 GCA_036522935.1 Kapaibacterium sp. (SeqCode) | reverse complement strand
GCCCTGCGTGAGTTCTATGCGCGGGTCAATACACCGGCTGTTGCAGACCCTATCCTTGATAGAAGGGAAGTAGAGAAGAAGATAACCAACCCTGAACTTGTCGAGCAGAACAAACTCTTCCCGCATACTAACTGGGAGTTCTGGAAACCGACACGCGAAGACATATGGGGCTTTGCGCTGTGTTGGGTTGGTGTTGCATTTATTATCGGACTCTACTTTTTGCTTGTAAATTTGTAACGATGCAATCACTTCATCCTGACTTCCGAACCGATACTCCTGATACCGAATACTTTTTTCTCGGTTCGGGAAAGATACAGGTGGCAATTCAGTGGAGTAGGGATACTTCTTGTACAGCGCTTGGCATTATCCTCTCTCATCCGCATCATTTTACACGTAAGCATGGGAGCCATCTCTTTCATCCCGAGTTTGGTTTAGAGCGGACGATGATAACCGTTATTATTGATGGAGTTCGTTATCAGCCTACTCATGATAACCTGGAAGTTTGTTGGAGCGAGCATGATGGGGTGCCGAATGTGCTTGCAACCTGGAAAGCAGGTGACTATACTGTGCTTCAAAGCTTCTACGCACCGCACGAAACATCTACGCTCATGCACCGGGTAGCTGTTCTTGGCGCGAAGAATGTGAAGGTTGAAGTTGAAGCAGCGCTCTATGCAAATCCGACGCTGTTCTCATCGTTTGGTGTCGGAGAGTCATTTCTTTATGCGTCAGGGTATGATGTTCTCTATCTTTCGTCGAAGCAAGAGACACGCTTCAATGAACGCTTCATGAGTGTAACCGCGGAAGATTTTGGCGAAGATGCAAAGAAAGTACATCTTATCTATGTTGCCGACACGTCAACCGAACGGGTTGAGATACATACGAACTTCGACAGAGAACGAGAGTATTGGGAAAGGACTTCGAGCGTTACATCAGAAAAGTACAAGCATCTCACCGATCTTTTTACTGCATCAAAACTTGGTCTTCGCGCCGTAGTTGCATCGAACGGACGTTTTGATGCAAGTATCTGGCAGTATGGCATGGAGTGGGGGCGCGACGGGGCGATGGTCGCAGAAGCGCTCATCTATTCAGGTCAGTTCGAGCTTGCGAAGTCAGTTCTCACAAATATCCTAACAAAACTTACAAACAATGAAGGGATGATCGCCGAAGCAAGCCGCTTCCGCGGCGGACTCGATAGCGAACTTGATTCGAACGGGCTTGTGCTTCGCGTTCTTGCTATCTACGCGGAGTGGACAGGTGATACTGCTTTACTCAAAGAGTATTCTATCCTTATTACAGCAATTGCGAATTATCTCTTGCGTGATGAGTTTGTTGATAAAGAGACAGGAATGCTAATTGCGGCGCGTGATATATGGGAGCGCTCCGAAGCAATGGGGATAAAGAATGGATATGATGTTGCACACCAGACATTCGCCATACTCGGACTTGAAGCTGCGAGTCAGATAAGCAAGTATATCGGTGAAACAGAAAAGAGTTTGACATGGGAAAATGCTGCGAAGAAAATGAGAGATTCTTTCTTGAATCATCCAACCCATTCGATGATAGAAGATGGAATAATTATTAAGCGAAGATCAGTAGACGGGGCAGTTCAGCGGACTCTTGCTATCAAGAAGAAGAATGACAAGTATATGTCATCTCTTGTCCCTGATGCTATGCCACTTGGTTCAAAGGGAGAGCATCACCTTGAACCAGATATAACACAGTGTTTTCCTATTATCTATGGACTGATTGACGCAAAGTCTGATATTGCTTTAAAGACTCTCGCCGAATGCGAGAAGCTATGGTCGCAAGCATGGGATAGTGGAGGATACGGGAGATATGATATTTCAGGTGAGCCGGATTCACCCGGTCCGTGGGCACTTGCTACTATGTTCATGGCATCGGCACAATTCGAAGTTGGTGACAAGGATAAAGCAATGCGCTCACTCGAATGGCTAGTTAAAAAAGCCGGAGCAAGCGGAGCGTGGAAGGAGTTCTACGGTGACCGTCCGACGCCGCCTTTGCCTCCGACAGGTATTCTCGTTTGGGCATGGGCACAGTATATAATACTTATTGTTAAGCATATCCTTACCACTGAGTTAGGGGGGGAAACGCTTACGACAAATGCAAGGTTAAAGGGTATACGAGGGCAGCTACGCTTTCGTAATACATACATTGATCTCTCCCACTAAAAAAAACCACAGCCATGCGGTCTTAGTGAATTGGTCGCTGGCTTTCTTACTACTACTCTTTTGCGCATCAGCTGCGCATTCGAAGCATACTCGTCTGTATGCTTGTGTCCTTGCGGATAACACACCCGGTAATTTTCTTGGTGCAAGCTCACTTGGTTCAGGTTTATGGACTAGTGATGATACAGGTAAAACCTGGAAGCATCTTGGCTGGAAACACGGCAAAACCTATTCTGTAGATGTTCTTAATAGTTCAAAAGGCAAAACGATCTATCTGGCCAGAGGTGATGGTCTCCTTTGTTCGACCGATGCAGGTGCTTCGTGGAGGATGCTCACCGATTGGCGGCATCGTGAAGTGACGGATGTAGCTGTCCTTCAGTCAGACCCATCATTCATCATAATCACAACAGCATATGGGATGTGGCGCTCACAGGATACAGGCGCAACATGGAATAAGATCACGAAAGGTGTTGAATTGTTTTTTCTCTCTCGCATTCGATTCCACCCACAGTATCCGAACAGGATGGCAGCTGCGACTGAAAAAGGTCTTTTTACTTCTAATGATAGAGGAGAGAGTTGGAGACTCTCTGGCGTTGATTCCGCGTCGATAAATGACGTACGATATTCCAGTGACTTCCGACTACTATGGGCAGGCGAGAGGGGGGAAGTTCAAGGAGAAAAAATGTATCCTTTCTACTATGAAGATCTCATAGGAGAGCTCTGGTGCGTTGAAGAGCTCGCTGGTCGTTATGCTGTAGCAGGTGAGCAAGGAGCATTCATTGCTTCTACGCGAGAAGAAGACCCGATAGATCTTGGTAAGACGATACAATATCCATATTCGCTTTGCTCTGTCGGTAATGTTCTCTTTGTCGGTACACTCGGTAGTGGTATCTACCGGATCGATGCATCGGGTACAGGAGCAAAAATAGAAAGTAATTCGCTTCCAAATGCTGAAGTTTGGACGATACGAAAGGCAGTCATAGAGTGAGCCGTAGTATCATATACATACTCGTTTCATTCCTGTTCGTAAGTATACTTCTTACGACAGATTCATATGGCCAATCGTCGGCAAAACGGAAACAGGTGCTAGATAAGATAGCATCTTCTCAAGGACCGCCATACTTCGCAGTAATAGCATCGCAGCTAAAGACAGGAACAAATAAGGAAGTAGGATTTGCAAAGCTTGATACGTTGCTGTCTCTTGAGAAAGGTGATATGTTCTGGATGTATGGCTGTGCCGGACTTTACTTCTCTTGCAGAACAGAATTGCCAGATCAATACAAAACCAAGATCCGTGAATGCTGGAAGAAATGCACGCCGTATCGGGGAGATACGGAGAATCACTTTCTTATGTACTATGGATCGTTGTATTTGATGAGTCAGGAGTGGCAGGGGCTAGCAGGTTCAGAGTGGTTTACCGGAAAATCCTCAGTTGAAATTCATAATGAATCGCGAGAGTATCTACGTCATTGGATCGATGAGATATCCACAGTTGGGATGATGGAGTTCGACTCTCCTCGTTATATGTATTACTTCATCACTCCATTACTCCTTCTTGCCGAACATACAACTGATGCTGAAGATAAACGTCTGTTCACAATGGCACTTGAACTGATGCTTGCTGATTATGCTCATGACTACTATTTTGGTAACTACGCCGGGGCTCACTCGCGGGTAGGGTTTGATTCGCCATTCGATACGCGTAATACGGAAACTTCAAGCTATGGTGATCTCTATTTTGATGAGAATATCACACATTTCCTCCCTGACATTGCTTTCGCTGCGATGGCATCTTTTAGCTGCCCTGAAATTATCAAAAATATTGCTACAAAGAAATCGTATCCTTTTGAGAGTATAGAGATGAAGCGGGGCAGAACAACGCTTCGTTATACGTACGAGAAGAATGCAACCGTAACAAAAAAACTGTATGCAACGAAGGAATATGCTCTTGGCTCGATGCAAGGCGGGCTTGTTTCGCCAATACAACAGCAGTCGTGGTCACTAGTGATCAATACGTCGAAGCCAAATAATGTGATCACAGGATTACATCCATATATTGCTAAAGAAGAACTTGGTATGTTCTTTCCTGAAGAACCGTCGTGGCAGCTTGAGAGAATAGAAGGGGCAAAAAAAGGATACTCAAGTGAAGACAAATGGGTTGGAGGGACTCTTTTCGATAACATTAGTCATGACAAGAACACGTTGTCTGCTAACTATCAAAAGATCATTAAAAAGATACGCTCTCAAAAGATCGCATTTCGTTTGCCAAAGTGGGCAGTAGTGACAATTGAAGGTGATGCAATGATATCCGCTCAGTGTGAAGCGGTAAAAGTGAAAGTAAATTTACCTACGGGATACAGGAAGATAGACGAAGAGGATTCATACCGTTTCGAGGCTGACGTCACCGGCGGGGCAGCTTCATATACTGTAACTTGCCCCGAAGTGGTTGGTGCGAGAGCATCTTTTTTGGGGGGTGGGGACTTCCTTTATCATTCTGACTATATTCACTCCGAGCGTGGGAGCGGTATAGTAATACTGGAGTTCGGCAACAAAAAACGAGTTCTTGATTTTAAAAAGATATTGGTATCAGAAGAATAGCTGTGACGTATCCTGTTCTATTCTTCCTCCCATCCATTCTGATATTTTTGTGCCAAGCATCTTCGACATTTTTTTTCCGCCATTGTGATCGAGGTGATATGAGTCCTTGAAATCTGCATCCTCGAATAAACCTTTCTTGTCCAGATTCCATAGCGGTAATGAATGCTTCTTCGCTAATGATTCAACAATAGCATATCCTTCATTCCGATGTAAGTATGGTAGGTCTGCAAAAGAATGAATGGTTGGACGAAGTGGTGTATTAAAGAATGCTAATTCAATATTATGCTCTTTGCATGTAACGATCATTTCCTCAAGGTCTTTAATGAGGGTGCTGTCGAGAATATAAGTCGAGTCTTGTGAAACCATATTATCACCAAAACTTAATCGCTGAATAGAGTTGAGATTCTCTACATTCCTAAAAGCATGATTGACAGCGAAGAGATAGATATGGAGTGTCGGTGCATCAAAGATAGACGAAAGTGCCTTTGCTCCGTAAAGCATAACGTTCGGGACTGTTTTTGTACGATAAATAAAATTATTGCTGTCTTTGTAGAGTCTGTTATGGACAGGTGAG
>DATDEW010000347.1:0-5146 GCA_036522935.1 Kapaibacterium sp. (SeqCode) | reverse complement strand
CTTGCGGAAGTCTTTGGTAAGATAGGCGAAACACATTTACTCACTTTAGTGATCGGGATCGTATGCTGTGTCTCTATTTACTTATTGAAACGTTATACACCACGAATACCCTACTCACTTATTATTGTGGTACTTTCGGTCGCAGCGGTCTATATTTTTGGTCTTGACAATATGGGCGTAGAGATTGTAGGGTTATTGCCTAGGGGACTTCCGAGGGTAAGTTTACCCACGCTATCGCTTGATGACATTTCACTGCTTCTGCCGTCGTCGCTGATGATGGCGCTCATGCTGTTCTCTGATGTGCTTATGACTTCACGCGCATTTGCATCACGCAATCACGAGACAATAGATGCAAATCGTGAGGTGATAGCATCCGGAGTAGGAAATATTGTCAACGGCTTGTTTGGTAGTTATCCGGTTGGTGCGAATGGGCTTTATGCAGCCGTAAATGAATCCAACGGAGGTAGATCGAAATATTCAGCGCTTGTAACGGTGATCTCTACAGCGGTATTTCTTGTCTTCTTTTCTTCAAGTCTTGAGAAACTGCCGAACGTCGTACTCGCTTCTATTATTATCATTTCTTGCTTACGGCTCATTGAAGTACATGAGATAAAGCGTATGTATCGGTATCATAAGTTATCTTTTGTCCTCTATTTGTTCACATGTATATCCGTTGTTCTCTTTGGAATTGTTGAAGCGATAAGTGTTGCGGTCGGTCTGACGCTGTTAGTGCTTGTTTATTACTTGACACGGACAACCGGACGTCTTTATAAGCGAACCGAGAAAGGACTCACATTAGAGCGTAAAAGAACAGAGAAGGTAGCAGAAATATCTTCGGGAGTGATATGCTACAAAGTTGATGGGATAATCATATTCCCAAATTGCGAACGGATCAAGGAAGATGTTCTCTCTCTGGTGCAAAAATACGTTTCATTGAATACCGTTATCTTCGATATCAGCTCGAATACGTTCATTGACCTGACATCCCTATGTACAATAGAGTCATTAGCTGAGTTCTTGCAAAAACAAAACATCAAACTGTTGCTGGTTACCGACCATCCTCTTGTTCGTCAACTAATGGATAGAGCCGGTACAACAGAGATCATTGGCAATGAGAATATCATTGCGACAGTTGATCGAGCGTTGCTAGTTTCAAGCTCAAGATAGAAGCATTGTAATAGTTTTCAGTCAACCGTTACTGCTCGCAATTTTCCTTTTCGTACTGCATCCTTGAGCGCTTCAAAATCTTTCTCATTTTGACCGGCATACGACAATGAAAATTTGGCTATTGCATTGTCGAACTTCTCATTCTTGCCAAGGTACCCGGCAATTACGGCAGGATTTCCACCCTTTGCATGTGCTCGTGCCAGCGTCCAGCCACAGAGTGATGCATATTTTTCCATTCGGTATGCAGTGAAGGTTTCTACCAGAGGTTTTATCTTTGTATCGCGAAGCTGCCTAATATAGAAATGACGACCTTGAGCACCTTCAGTCCATCCAAGGAACATATCGCTTGCTGACTGCATGATACGCTGTCCGACGACTACACGCTGTCCGCGATTTTTATACAGGCTCTTTGGGACAAACTTCTCCATAACTGATACGCGAGCTTCTTTTACCTGAAGGAAAAGAGGTTCGTTCGTCGCGCTCATCATCAGAAGTATTCCGCAGCGTGTACCGACGCTGCCGACACCAACGACCTTCATTGCCATATCCTTCAGTTCATAGTGGTCAAGCAATAGCTTTTTGTCATCAGAGAGAGTCCCACGATATTTGTCGAAGGCAGCGTGCAGAAGCTTTTGAAAGGATTTGTTGTGTTCAGTATTATCCGGATGAAAAATCAGAGGCGGTTCATCTTTAATGCGTAACTCTCCGTCTTTTTGCTCTATCATCTTTGGAAAAGCAGTAAACGGAGAGGACTTTTTTTCTTCAGCTTTCACACGGGCTCTCATCTGTTTCTGCCATTCTTTGTCATCGACATGGTCAATAACCATTTCACCATCTATTATATAGTACCAACGATCGAGAATGCTCATTTTGGAGAACTCATTTATCCACTCCCGATAGCTGCGTACACATGCTATTGCAGCATCTCGAACATCTGAGTCGGAAAGACCATTATTCTGACCGGCGATAACGAAGCTTACAGCAAGACGCTTTAGGTCCCATTCCCACGGAGCAGGCAGTGTCTCATCAAAGTCATTAATATCAAAAGCAAGCGAACGTTCAGGCGTAGCAAATCCGCCAAAGTTTACCAAATGACAATCACCACATGCCTGAACGATGATATCTGTCCGAGGAGTTGTCGAGAGATCTGATGCCATAATAGAGGCAGCTCCCCGGTAAAAAGCAAATGGCGAGCTAAGCATTCTCCCGTAACGGATCGGGAGGAGATTTTCATCACGTCCTTTGCTTGATTCTATGAGGATGCCGACGGGATCCGGGCGTGAGGATTTTGGCTTCCACTCTGCATGGTCAGCCCTGCTGACCTTGTCCCGTATTCCTTTACCATGTATAATTTTTTCTTCACGTGTAAGTTTTGCTGAGACTAGATGAAGGGGTCCTTTTGCTTTAGCCATGATCGCGAGAGTGGAGTGTGTGATACGATACCAAAAATGAACAATTTCTTCTTTATCAGAACGGATTCATGCAAAGAAGGATTTACTATTACTCTTATTACATACAATATATGTGCCGGAATAAGTCATTTCTTTCTGTTATAGTATTTGCGATCTTGATATTTGCTTCTGTCGTTTACGGGCAAGTATCTTTCCCGGGAGCGCAAGGGTTCGGAGCAACTGCAACAGGTGGTCGCGGTGGGCAGGTCATCTATGTAACGAACCTGAACCCGTCGGGTCCGGGCTCACTTACAGAAGCGCTGGCAACACCGGGTAAGCGCTATGTTCTCTTCAAGGTTTCAGGTGTCATTGATGCTGTTGCCGATATCGTCTATGGTGATGTCACGATAGCAGGGCAGACGTCCCCGAATGGGATAGTAGTTCGCGGTATTCTTGCTGATGAGATATATGATACTGTTGGCACAGCAGATAACATCATCATTCGTCATCTTCGCTCACGCCCGAACACGACGTCCTTTCGACCGGCAGGATATATTCTTGATGATGCGCTTCGTCTGGATGCTGCATCAAATGTAATGATAGACCATTGCTCATTCGCGAATGCTGTTGATGAAGCGGTACAAATATCAAACTCGATGAACGTGACGTTGCAGAACTCGATGCTTGCAGAAACAATAGGTGAGCATTATTACCTTGGTGGTATGCTCTTAAATTATTCGACACCGGAACATCCGCAAGATAATATAAGCATTCATCATTGTTTGTGGAATAGAATTGGCGGAAGGTACCCGGAAATATCCTGCGAGTCGCCGTACGCTGCTGCGCGTCCGCTGAACATGGAGTTCTCATATAATCTCTTCTGGGATCAGCAAGTCCCGATGTTGTATAATGCGAGTATAGACCCCTCTGCAGATCCGCCGAAGGATTCGTTCTTTCTGAACATGAATCTTGTAGGGAACAGATCGATCACTGATTCAACATATTCCTATGGTATGTTCACACATTCATTTCTTGAGCAGGCCGGCAACAGGTTGTTTATTTCTGATAACAGGATGCAGCAGTATAGTGAAGCAATGTACTCTGACGTAGACCTTTTTTATTGCTGTAATGACTTTATAGATTCTACGAACAGGCCAAATCGTGATTCAGGATCAGCTGTTCTTCCTGTTGCTCGTCATGGTTTCCCACTTGTAACAAATTTTTTCTTCCCTCCTGCCGGACTTAGGCAGCAACAGGTCTTACAAGGAGGTGCTTTTCCGCGTGATTCAATGGATAGACGCTTATTTACGCCACTTGTAAAACTAAAGATTGACAACACATTCCCAATTGATAGTAATGACTACTATAAAGATGCGTTCATCGTTGATTATGATACAACATCGTTATCATATCCAAGTGATCTTGATCTGGACGGAATGCCTGATTGGTGGGAGCTGCATCATGGCTCAGACTACAATGTTCCAAATCACAACGACCTTGATCTTGCTGTAAAGTACAATATTACTCCTGCATATACGAATCTTGAGCTCTATCTAAATAAGCTTGCTGACTCGCTTGTGACCCGTAAGAGTACGTTGCTTGATACTGCTTCTACCGGAGTGCACGAAGGGGTATCATCATCAGTGCGTATTATGTCTAACGGGAGTATAGTTTCGTTAGCAGCGGGTGATCTTAATGAGTATCAGTTTACACTTATTGATATCACAGGCCGTACGCTTTACAGAACATACTTTAGGGCAAACTTTACACATGACTTCGGAGCCGAACTTCCGAGCGGAGTATATATTGTAGTGCTTCATGGTAACGAAGGGACAATCTCACAAAAAGTGAGGTTGCACTGAGGAAAATACGACGCTTTTAGTAATATAAGGGTAACTCTTAAAACAACTTTTAAAGAATTAGAGACCGAACCGTCGTATTTTTGGTAGTGTTTTGGATACGTATTATCACCGAAAAAATCCACTATGATTGCAAAAGCGAGTTCAATCCTCTCGTCTCTGGCTATTCTGTTAGTCGTCATTTGTCAGGTTAACGAGGCAAATGCGCAGGTATATGCTAATAAAGTAGTAGGCAAGTCCAATAAAGACGTCGTAGACAGCTTAGAGCAGGCAGAGTATCCCTATATACTCCCGATCTTGGGTGAAGCGGTAACGAAGAAGGGATTTCAACTTCCATATTCAGCAGGTTTGAGCGTCCAATATGTAACGCAGGAGTCTGATATAGCCATCACTAATCTATCGATCGGGTTCAACAACGGTCCAATGCATGATCTGGCAGAAGTCGTACGGTTCAAGAGTGCTGTATCAAATACTGATGGAATAAATTTCCGCCCCGATGTATGGATACTTCCTTTTTTAAATGTATATGGCTTGTTTGCAAAATCAAAATCATCGACGGCTATCGACGCCGGAATATGGGTGCCGGATTCAACCAACACATGGCATGAAGTTGTACCTCTCTCTACAAAAGCGAACTTTAGCGGAACAACTCTTGGATTTGGTCTGACCCCGACAATAGGTGTCGCCGGGGGATGGCTGGCGCTTGATATGAACTTTGCATGGACGGAT
>DATDEW010000346.1:0-2594 GCA_036522935.1 Kapaibacterium sp. (SeqCode) | reverse complement strand
ACTCTCACTCCTCTCATGTGGCAAGAAAGATACACCGCCCCAAACAGTCGACAGTACAAAGACTGTGGTCTTCAATTGGGAAACGATGACACATGACCAGAAGAAGGATTATATGAAGAACGTCGTCATGCATAAGATGCGCCCGCTCTTCCGTGAGTTTGACCCCGAGCGATTCGAGAAGATAACCTGCAAAACCTGTCATCACCCGGATAAAGTAGAGCAGGATTCTTTCAAGATGCCGAACCCTGACATTGCAAAGCTCCCTGCTACACCTGAAGGATGGAAAAAACTATCCGGTGGTAAGGACTCTTCTATGGTGAAGTTTATGTCCGAAGTGGTCAAGCCAAAGATGGCTGAGCTTTTGCATCTCCACCCTTATGATATGAAAACCAATACCGGCGAGTTCGGATGTAACAACTGTCACATGACAGAAGAAAAGAAAAAATAGGTTGGATTATGCCATCCGCACCATACACCGAACATCTTTCTGGCTTGTATACATCTCAACGCAGTAGCCGTTCGGGTCTATGCCCGGCTCGTGTATCATCTCCATAAATGTCTTGCCGATGACGGGGACGTCCTGCATGTAGTCGGTGATGTCACGGTAGATGTATGTACCCTTCTTAATAATGATATGCTTCATCCCCAACTGTTCAGCTTCGCCCTCTTTTTTCTCTTCGACTGCTGCGTAATAAACGACGGGCTCACCGTCTTCAGGACGTGAAAGTCCGTAATACATTCCGCGGCCATGCGGGTCAGGTAGCTTAGCAGATAACTCGCCGAAGGCAGCCATAATACCATCAGGGAAGCTCTTCGCTTTTACGGCACAAAGAGCTATATCGTTCTCAAGTGTGAATGTTTCCATCGTGATCAGCAAGATATTATTTTCTAACGAGAAAGCAACAGAGCGGTGAGGTTTTTTATTCCGGAGAGGTCCGGTAGTGGTATAACCGCTCTGTTGCCTCGAGGTTTAGAAAACGAACCTGATGTTTAATCCGAACCCACTCGGATCAAAGTCCGTACTCTGGATAACATACATCGTAGGTCTCCAGTCTACACCAATGGCGATCGGCGCATCAACGAAATGTGCTTCAACACCTATCTCGCCACTTAGCCCAACATGTGCGTCATTATGAAAGAGCGCTGTTGGTCCTACGCCAAGGTACCAATCGAAATCACTATTGCCGATCTGACGATAGACAATATCCCAGAGAACTTCAATACCAACGCCGCCATTGCCGAATGAAAGATCGGCATGGATTCGGGCGGGTCCTTCAGTGTTAAATACTGCATCAATTGCGGCGCGATGACCTACTACATCGCCGATACGTACGCCAATTTCCTGTGCACGGATCGATGATGCGAAACTCATTACTAGTAGTAATAGAATTAGCTTTTTCATGAGAGTAATTGTTATTTAGTTAAGTTATTGGCACCCGTATTTAACTAAACGCGAGGTGAGGATCCAATTTACCTATAACCAAACAACAATTATGCCAACAGGTTGTGAAATACGTTTACACTATTTCAGGATACACTTACGTAATCGTTCGCGGGATGTCATATAGGGTTGCTTCGTAACCGAGTCAGGCATAAAGGTCTCTTTCATGACAAGTCCGACATTCAGAGCATAGTAGGAGTATTCCTTAAAATATTCAGTACCCGTTGACATACCACGAGTAACATACTCATATTTCAAAGTGCTATAAGTACCAGATGGTGTACTTACAGAAAAACCATTTCCAAGGTAGGTTAAGATTTCTTGAGCATCTTCAATAGGGTCAGGAGATTGCTCCGTTGTCCAGACAAATGTACTTATAACATCTGGGACATTGAGCGGCATCGGGTATTTCACCCAAATATATGGACCATAACCATTAATATATGTAACAAAAGCAATGCCTTCGTAAGATATATGCGCGTCTAATATACCCGGGTCAGTCCGGAGGACATATCTCTCCACACCGCCGACAGTGCGCTTTGAAGTTATCAGGAGTGAATCCTTCCTGTTACCTGTCACCGTCCCATCCGGCGCGTAATACTCAACATCCCAATACCACTCATTCCCCACAGCAAGCGGCATGATGACATCAACGCTCTGCGGAGACTGCGTAGCAGAATTACATCCTGCAAAGAGGAGGAATAGAATAAAGAAGCGGGGGTAGTTCTTTTTCATCTGTGATGTGCGTTGGTGTTCAAATAGCTTCATTTTGCAACAGAGGTCGGTTGGGTTTGAATCCTGTATCGTAGGGGCATGCCGCTGGCATGCCCGTGCCGGTATCTAAGATAATCTTTCGGTTCTATCACAGACAAAGGTATGTGACTATCCTTCAACATCTGTTCACATACAAACCGCGGGCAAGCCAACGGCTTGTCCCTACGGGTGTTCGTGGTCGATTTCCCAATTGAGGGCGTTTGTCATAATATAATCTCGTATTCGACGCATGTCATTATCATCACGAATGATATGCTCGTAAAACCCACGCTGCCAGAGATCACCTTGCCAGCCAAGTTCAACTTTCGCACGTTTTGTAATCTTTGATCTAGTTTGTGACATAATAGTAGATAAAGATTCCATAGTTTTTCCTCCAAAC
>DATDEW010000345.1:0-2838 GCA_036522935.1 Kapaibacterium sp. (SeqCode) | reverse complement strand
GACGCATAAACGTCGTATGTCTGCCCTCGGACCTGGTGGTCTTACCCGTGAGCGCGCCGGATTCGAAGTCCGTGACGTTCACTATACACATTATGGTCGTCTCTGTCCTATCGAGACACCTGAAGGTCCGAACATCGGTCTTATCTCATCGCTTTCAGTTTTTGCTCGTATCAATCAGTATGGTTTCCTTGAGACCCCATATCGCGTAGTAAAGAACGGCAAGATCACACCTGAGATCGTGTATCTTTCTGCTGACGAAGAGAAAGAGAAGATCATTGCACAGGCGAACGAAGCAGTTGAGAAAGGTCATTTCTCGAACGAGCGCGTTAGCTGCCGTATCGATGGTGACTTCGTATTCCGTACACCGGAAGAAGTAGAGTATATGGATGTCGCACCGAGCCAGATCGTATCTGCTGCTGCTGCGCTCATCCCGTTCCTTGAGCATGATGATGCTAACCGCGCACTCATGGGCTCGAACATGCAACGCCAAGCTGTGCCTCTGGTACGTCCTGAAGCTCCGCTTGTCGGAACAGGTATGGAAGGCAAGATCGCAAAGGACAGCCGCGCGCTTATCCTTGCAGAGCGTGACGGAGTTGTAGAGTATGTCGATGCAGAGCGCATCGTAATGATCTATGATGATGAAGGTTCACGTGATGAGATCGTCGCAAGCTTCGATGATCGTCGTCGTCGTGAATATCACCTCGTAAAGTTCTTCCGCACGAACCAGGACACCTGTATCAATCAGCGTCCTATCGTTGCAACGGGTGACCGTGTGAAGAAGGGTGATGCACTTGTAGATTCATCTTCGACCGAAGGCGGCGAACTCGCACTCGGACGTAACGTGCTCGTGGCATTCATGCCTTGGCGCGGATACAACTTCGAAGATGCTATCGTTATCAGCGAGCGAGTTGTATCAGAAGATATTTATACTTCTATTCATATCGAAGAGTTCGAACTTCACGTTCGCGATACAAAGCGCGGTGAAGAAGAACTAACGCGTGAAATACCGAACGTCTCTGAAGAGTCGACCAAAGACCTCGACGAGAACGGTATCATCCGCATCGGTGCAGAAATTAAAGAAGGTGACATCCTTATCGGTAAGATCACGCCGAAGGGTGAGACTGACCCGACACCGGAAGAAAAGCTCTTACGTGCTATCTTCGGTGATAAGGCCGGCGACGTGAAAGATGCATCGCTCAAAGCACCTCCGGGTATCAAGGGCGTTGTCGTTGAGACAAAGCTCTTCAGCCGCAAAGCATCGAAGAAGGAAGGCGACGAGAAGCGCGAAGAAAAGAAGAGAGTTGATTCAATCGATAAGTTCTTCAAGGACTCATTACATGAGATCAACACGAAACTTGCAGAGAAGCTTGAGAAGGTACTTGATGGTGAAACATCAACAGGTGTAAAGAACCTCGACGGTACGACAGTTATTCGCGGCGGTTCAACATTCAAGCATGACACGTTCTTTTCACGTCTTGATGAGTTAGAGTTGCTTTCTGTTGGTGGTGATTGGGTTGAAGATCGCCGCAAGTCTAACCTCATTCGTAAGATCTACGAAGGATACTGGACAAAGCGCGAAGACATCGAAGCAGAGGTCCGCAAGGAGAAGTCAAAGGTTGGTCTCGGCGACGAGTTGCAGCCGGGTATCATGCAGATGGCGAAGGTCTACGTTGCCAAGAAGCGCAAGCTTTCTGTCGGTGATAAGATGGCAGGTCGCCACGGTAACAAGGGTGTGGTAGCGAAGATCGTCCCACAGGAAGATATGCCGTTCTTGCCGAATGGTACTCCTGTTGACATTGTACTTAACCCGCTTG
Organism: Kapaibacterium sp. (SeqCode); assembly: GCA_036522935.1. Lineage (GTDB taxonomy): Bacteria > Bacteroidota > Ignavibacteria > Palsa-1295 > Palsa-1295 > DATDEW01. The sequence goes on along the minus strand of DATDEW010000345.1, from coordinate 1,024 downwards.
GCGTACCAAGCCGTATGAATATCGGACAGCTTTATGAGACCGCTCTTGGTTTCGCAGCGAAGAAGCTCGGCGTGAAGTTCGAGACTCCTATTTTCGACGGCGCACATTGGGATGATGTTTATAATTATCTCGGTGAAGCAGGACTTGACCAGGAAGCGCGTACGCTTCTATTCGACGGCAGAACAGGCGATGCATTCGACCAGAAAGTTACGGTAGGGCAGATCTATATGATGAAGCTCTCCCACTTGGTCGATGATAAGATCCATGCTCGTTCTATCGGACCTTATTCACTTATTACCCAGCAGCCGCTTGGTGGTAAGGCGCAGTTCGGTGGTCAAAGATTCGGAGAGATGGAAGTATGGGCGCTCGAAGCATACGGCGCTGCTCATGCACTCCAGGAGATATTGACCGTAAAGTCAGATGACGTACCGGGACGTTCACGCGTCTATGAGGCGATCGTCAAAGGCGATAACATGCCTGAACCAAGCGTACCGGAATCATTCAGCGTTCTCGTCCGCGAATTGCAGGGCTTAGCGCTTGAAGTAAATATAGATTAGTACTTAGTCGTTAGTCGATAGTCGTTAGCAAAGAGATTTACTAACGACTAAAGACTGCCAACTACAGACTTACACAAAGTTTAGAAATTTAGATAAAGGGAATATTATGGCATATATGCTTCCGATGGATTCACCGTTCAAAAACTTCTCTCGTATCACGATCAGTCTTGCGAGCACTGATGCGATACTCGGCAGAAGCCACGGTGAGATCACTAAGCCAGAAACGATCAACTACCGCTCATACCGTCCGGAAAAAGACGGTCTCTTTTGCGAAAAGATCTTCGGACCTACGCGCGATTGGGAATGCTTCTGCGGTAAGTACAAGCGTATCCGTTATAAAGGTATTATTTGCGACCGTTGCGGAGTTGAAGTAACGACAAAGTCTGTACGCCGTGAGCGTTTCGGACACATCGCACTTGCAGTGCCTGTCGTGCATATCTGGTACTTCCGTTCACTTCCGAACAAGA
>DATDEW010000344.1:0-3933 GCA_036522935.1 Kapaibacterium sp. (SeqCode) | reverse complement strand
CATCCGCTCTCGTGCAGCAAGTTGATTTTCGTGAAGACCATATGATTGTGTATGGATCGCACCATGTCCACTAATAATATCACTAATAAAGACAGCACCGGGAAAACCGGGTTGTTCAGTAAGACATGTCGCACCGGCAGAGCCGATCTCTTTTGTGAGGGTATCTATAGCGACGATTGAAAAAGTATCTTGTGCTGAGCTAAAACTTGCCCAAATAACCAATAAAAGTAGGAAAGAGTATTTCATCAGCATTTTGATTTAAAATACAAATATAATGCCATATCCGAATAAAGTCTCAATGAATAAATACTTAAAATCCTATTTTCTTAGGTCCCGAAGCCCCCAATCCCCGAAACCCTACCCCTTCCGTCGTTGTTTTCACTCGACTATAATTACACCCATATCGGAGCTATATGAATCAAGGCACTATTGTACAAGTTATCGGACCCGTTCTCGATATCGATTTCCCCAACGGGATACTTCCCTCAATTTTGAATGCTATCAAAGTCCCTCGTACCAATACGGAAGGTAAGACAGAAGACCTCATCGCTGAAGTACAGCAGCATCTTGGTGAGGACAGAGTCCGCGCCGTTGCTATGGACTCGACCGAAGGTCTTACCCGCGGTCTGGCAGCATTCGATCTTGGCGTGCCTATTTCTGTTCCGGTAGGTCCGAACGCACTTGGTCGACTGATTAACGTCGTTGGTAATACCATCGATGGCGGCGCCCCGATCCAGTCAAACTTTAGCTGGCCTATCCATCGCGACGCACCGAAATTCGAAGACCTTTCGACATCAGCAGAAATGCTTGAGACAGGTATTAAGGTTATCGACTTACTTGAGCCGTACTCAAAAGGCGGTAAGACAGGTCTCTTCGGTGGCGCAGGTGTAGGCAAGACGGTTGTTATCATGGAGCTTATCCATAACATCGCTATGCATCATGGCGGATACTCGGTATTCGGTGGTGTGGGCGAAAGAACCCGTGAAGGAAATGACCTTTACCTCGAAATGAAAGAGGGCGGCGTTCTTGATAAAACAGTGCTTGTATTTGGTCAGATGAACGAGCCGCCGGGAGCGCGTCAGCGTGTCGGTTTAACGGCTCTTACCTTTGCAGAGTACTTCCGCGATGAAGAAGGTAAAGATGTTCTACTCTTTATTGACAACATTTTCCGTTTCACACAAGCAGGTTCTGAAGTATCTGCTCTTCTTGGTCGTATGCCTTCTGCAGTGGGTTACCAGCCGACACTTGCGACAGAGATGGGGCAGCTTCAAGAACGTATCACTTCTACGAAGAAGGGGTCTATCACATCGGTACAAGCTATCTACGTACCTGCTGATGACTTGACAGATCCTGCACCGGCAGCAGCATTTGCCCACTTGGATGCTACGACGGTTCTCTCTCGTGCTATCTCCGAGCTTGGTATCTATCCGGCTGTGGATCCACTTGACTCAACAAGCCGTATCCTTTCTCCGGATGTTGTAGGCAATGAGCATTACGACACCGCTCGCGGTGTTCAGCGCATCCTTCAGCAGTACAAAGACCTTCAGGATATCATTAACATTCTCGGTATGGACGAGCTTTCTGACGAAGATAAAATGATCGTTCGTCGCGCGCGTAAGGTACAGAAATTCCTTTCGCAGCCATTCCACGTTGCAGAGCAGTTCACAGGTCTTAAGGGTAAATATGTTACACTTACCGATACCATCCGCAGCTTCAAGATGATCTTGAACGGTGAATGCGATGAACTCCCCGAGCAGGCATTCCACATGGTCGGAGCTATTGAGGAAGTATTCGAGAAGGCAAAGACCATCTCGAATTAATAACTTGATAAAGAAGGTTATCACATGGCTTAATGACCACCGAAGCATTTCGGTGGTCATTCTTTTTTTGAGCCTTGTAGTGATGATCTATCCTCGTTTCAACCGCCAAGATATTGCTATTGTCAAACCATTTGTTGGAGGGCAGGAGGGGACTCTCTCTCCTGATGTTCATAATTACGTAAATTTCACGGAGCATTTCAAGGGTCATCTCCCGCTAGACTCTGTTATCAGTCCGTTCAACTTCCGCCCTACAGTACCATATCTTGCAAGTATTCTACCAGTCGATTCACTCCTTGGTATAGTTTTTGTTAATATTTTTGCCGCAATTATCGCAATTTTTTCTATTTATTTTATCCTGAAGCATCACCATTTCGAATTTGGTCTTCGCATTATTGGGTGTCTGCTCTTTATTGTTTCATTCCCGATGATGTATTATACTCCTGCCGGATACATCGATGCCTCAGCAATATGTATGATATCTCTGATCACTGCCGCTGCTGTTTCCGAGCGCTACTATTTCTTACCTTTGCTATTTATGATCGGAGCGGGGGTCAAGGAAGTAACGATCATTGCATTCCCGTTTATCATTTTCATATCATACCGCTCGTATAGGAGTGGTGATAAGCAAATGATATGGCCGACGTTCATTTCTGTTTTTTCTTACGTATTGGTGTCTTATCTTGTACGTACGGGCTTCAGCTCTGAAAGTACATATGTTTGGGAACCGATGTTTTCATCGTTGCAGGAAAACCTTATCCGACCAAAAACATATCTTAGTTTTCTATTGTCGTTTGGTTTAGTGGGAGTTCTTGGAATTTCACAGATCCTTAGTGATATTAAAGTACATTCTCCAAAGCTGCCAATAGTTACTTTCCTGAAGAACTATGTTTATACCCCGCATTTACTAGGGATCCTTGCATCATTTGCCCTCAATGGTTATGCCGTTGTTTCCGCATATGCCGATGGCAGGTTCATCTGGACAGCATATCCATTCCTCATCCCTCCTGCAATTGAGTTTATCAAGTCAAAGTGGATGGGGCAAGCAAAGACCATTTCAAGCTAAGCGAACGTTATCTTTACAATAGGGGGACTTTCAGTCCGCCATTTCCTTCACACTGCTTCGGACATCTTTCTTCTACTAATTATAATCACTTACATTCTTTGTAACCTTTCGCAATGAAAGGGTACTTATTAATAGGATAAATTATTCTAAGTATGAAACGCACCTTACTTCTTGCTATACTATTCTTTCCGTTCTCGTCTGTTAGCTTTTGCCAGTCATGGGAGAAAATTTCATGTGGTACAGAATTTACTCTAGGACTTCGTTCCGATGGCACCCTCTGGTCATGGGGATATAACAGTAATGGACAGCTTGGTATAGGGATCACCGATGAAATGCATGTGCCTGTTCAAGTAGGCTCGGATACAGATTGGAAGGATATAGCAGCAGGTGGCTTCCACTCACTTGCTTTAAAAAAGGATGGTACTCTTTGGGCGTGGGGTTCAAATTTCGATGGTGCGATCGGTGATGGTACACTTCAAGAACAGCATTCTCCGATACAAATTGGCACAGATAATGATTGGATATCCATTGTTGCGAGTTGGATAAATTCGTATGCTATTAAGAGCGATGGTTCTTTATACGGATGGGGGGATAATTCTGTTGGGCAGCTTGGTGATGTGTCAATGCCAAATCAAAATGAGCCTATACAAATTACTGCTTCATCAGATTGGAAAAAGGTAGCTCCCGGTGGTGCTCATGTTATAGCACTAAAGAACGATAATTCAATATGGGGTTGGGGATATAATGCATCAGGTCAGGTTGGAGTTGGTTCTGCAAGCGCAATCATGACGCCAACGCAGATAGGTACAAGTAAGAACTGGTCAGATATATCTTCAGGGTTTGAGTATTCGACGGCATTAGCATCTGATAGCACTGTTTGGACATGGGGATTTAATGGTAATTCACAACTGGGGTATGTAACCACTCTTCCTACAAACATACCTAACGCAATACCTGCCTTTAAGTGGACAAAAATAGTAGCTGGTGCGTCGTGGTGCTTGGCTGTCAAAGATGACGGTACTCTTTGGGGTTGGGGACATAATGGATCAG
>DATDEW010000343.1:0-2761 GCA_036522935.1 Kapaibacterium sp. (SeqCode) | reverse complement strand
ATACTTTCTGAATACTTCAATGGCAGTTTCCTGATCGTCATTTGCATGGAGCGAGACGAACGTGGAATCCATCAGGTCTTCAACTTTACCTTCGAGCGACGTTATTAAGAACCTGTTGATCTTAATATCATCAATAAGCCGTCCGCGATAATCAATAACATAGACAAGTTGTAGGTTCTCTTGATCGTCGCCGTTCTTGCGGATAAAATCAAGCACCTGTTGTACGGTCCAATCTTCATGGACAGCAATGTACTCCGGTGTCATCAGTCGTCCGATCGACGATTCGGGATAACCCAGAAGCTTTAATGCAGTAAGCCGTTCTTGAGGGGATAGAAGAGTGATGAGCTGCTTTGTTATCGGTCCGGGCAGATCTTCGAAAAGAGTCGTTCTGTCATCGGCAGCCATATCGTTGATAATGGCTTCAACTTCTGTCTGCCCAAGAGAACGAAGCAGCTGCTCTTGCGACTCAAGTGCAAGATACTCGAAAACCGAGGTGGAGAGTGGCTGAGGAAGTAAGCGGAAAATAATAGCGCGATCTTCAAGCTCAACATCTTCAATAACTTCAGCTATCTCCGGCGGAGTCCATTCGTTGATAATACTTTTGAGCGATGCAAAGTCGCGCAAAGCAATGATCTCATTTATTTCCGGCTGTAAGAGTTTTCCGAGCATGAATCTACTCCTCACGTTATGCTGCCGGACGTGGCAGCAGTGAAAGAAACAGTGATTTACTTTTGATCCCGAGAAAGAGGAGGAGGGAGTCTCGGGCGTTTTGGGGAAAAGCCGTATTCTCCCGCCTTAACTTGGGCGGAATCGCGATGGAGGTTTACTATTACCTTCTGTCATACATTAAATGTGATTACAAGGGGCTAAACGTTAAGAATTTAGCAATTGTTGCCCATATCAGAAAATTTATCGATTTCGAAACAATCCGGGCATTCAGGTGTCATTGATACAGTGGCTAAAGAGAGGAAATATGCTGCATTGACTGATGAGGGGCTGTGTCAGCTTCTCAAGGTAGAGGGCACAGAGCGGGATACCGCTTTTGGTGAGCTCTACTCGCGCTATTCCTCCAGAATTTGGCTCTACTGTAAACGGGCAATGCCTTCAGTAGATCAAGCCGAAGACATCTATCAGGAGACGTTCATTCGCTTCTTCAAAAGCTCGCAGACAATGAACGAGTTTACGAACGTGCCGGCATATCTTCTTCGGATCGCCCGCAACCTGATACTCAATGCAAAGCGTGATGAACGCCCGTCGGTCCCTATAGAAGATTTTCAGATGCCGTACATAGATACGACATACGAACAAAAAGAAACCTCGGAGCTTATCGCAATGTCGCTTGAATTACTTCCCGAACAATATCGTGAAGTACTTACCCTGCAAGTATATGGTGGCATGAGTTATCAAGAAATAAGCGAAATGATGGGTGTACCGGTGACGACCGTCCGTAACTGGATCGTCCGAGCCAAGCAGCAAATGCAAAAGATTCTTACCCCGTACTTATCAGAACCGAAGGACGGGCAAAGACAAGGAGCATAATAACAAATGGAACAGCAACTTACAAATAACGAACTCATTTATCTTCTGCTCGATGGCGAAGCGACACCCACTGAACGTGGGCGGCTCTTTGACGCAATGAGCAAAGATCATGATCTGCAAGATGAGTTTGAGCGTGCACTCAAGATGAAGAATGCTTTTGAGCATGAAGTACGCGATACAAAGCCCGCACCGTTCTTGACGGGTGCTCTCTTTACAAAGCTTGGTCTTACGACCATTGGTCTCGGAGGCGGAGCGGCTATCAGCACTGGTATCACAACAGCCGCAAAGACAGGCTGGCTTGCTCTTACGTCCAAGATCATCATCCCCGTTGCAGCAGCACTGCTTGGTTCAGCAGTAACATACTTTGCTGTTTCTTCTGGCGAATCATCGAATAGTATTTCTAACGGACAAACGGTTGCACCGCAAACTCAGCAAAATGTACCTGAGAGTCCTGCACCTGCTCCGACAGAATTATCAGCGGTAACAAATACGAACACTTCGCAAAGTACACGTACGATCATAAAGACCGTCTATGTACCATCAGCAGTTATTCATGACACTGTTATTATTGAGAAGCAAGTATTCATACCACAGAATACAAATATCAACTCAAATGAAGTAGCAGTAAAGGAAGTCGCTACTCCGAGCGTGACACCGAAGAACGAGAATCCGGTCGAGGCGCTTCAGGTTCAGAACATCAATGATAAAGAGCAGAAGACGCTGACAGATATTCGTGAGACAAAGACGAATGATGGCACTGATATCTTTGTCGGTGTTAGAGGTATGACGATGCTTACTCTATTCCCAAGCCGTGAGATCGAGTCAAGCGAGAAAGACCTCATCAATAATCTTTCTGTAAACGTCCGCTATAACCTTACGAACAATCATTCGTTCGGCGTTGAAGGCGGACAAGAGACATTCCCGATCAATGTCGTCGGTTCTGACGGCACTATAGAAGAGAAGACAAGTCTGTTGTGGGGCGGTATGTTCTATCGCTTCACGACCGACCCATTCGTCAGCATCGGCGGATTGCAGCTCTTTGGTCAGATACTCGGTGGTGGTACGGTATCCGGTCCGATGGGGAAACTCACGACAGGTATGGTCTGGCAGCCCGATAGCCGCGTCGAGCTTATGCTCGGTGTTGAAGGCATGATGCAGTCTTACCGCTATAACGGTAACTGGGGACATGGCGAGAAGATATCAATGACAACAGGCGTAGCAG
>DATDEW010000342.1:0-3164 GCA_036522935.1 Kapaibacterium sp. (SeqCode) | reverse complement strand
GAGCGTGGGCTCAATGCAGGGCTTGACTCACAGACCGTCAAGAACTCCATGCAGTACGTCAATACGCTCATGGGTGTAAATCCATCACCGTTCTATGCTGATAAGGAATATCTTAACCCCGGCGGAGTACTATTTATGGACGGACTCAAGAAGCTTGGGCTTAACTCACAGCCAAGCAGCTCAGGCTCCGTCTCTGCAAACATTAACGGATGTGTAGGATGCGGTTATTGTAATATCGGTTGTCCGTTCGGTAAAAAGCTTTCGATGCTCGATCATGTCTTACCTGATGCACAGAAGAACGGACCGGGTAAGTTAGAGATAATTACAGGATGTGAAGTAATTAAATTTGAGGGATCGGGAAGTAAAATATCGAATGTACTCGGCGAGTTCAGATCGGGACGTAAGATCCGCATCAAAGCAGAGAAGTTCATTCTCTCTGCCGGAGCAATAAGCTCGAGCATCGTCTTGCTTCGTTCGGGTATCTCGAAGAATGCAGGCAAACGGGTATGTTTTAATATCGGCTCACAGATAACTGCGGCATTTCCTCAAGTGATCAACTCACATGAAGGTCTGCAAATATCACATTATCTGAACATCGCACCTTCACGCGGCTTTATCGTCGAGACGTGGTTCAACCCGCCGATGTTCCAATCAACTGCAACGCCGGGTTGGTTCGAGGATCACTACAAGAATATGCAGCGATATAATAAGATGACATGCGGCGGCGTGCTTGTCGGGTCTGAGTCAAACGCCGAAGTTCGTTTTGCGGGCTTGACAGGACGTGACATCAGGTACACACCAACAAAGTCTGACTTTGACAAACTGATAGACGGTGTGAAGCTTGCAGGCAATGTATTCCTCGCCGCAGGCGCAGAATCCGTTATTCCGAACACGTTCACATACCGCGAGTACAAGAATTCTGCAGAGCTTGACCGCCTAAGTATAGATGCAGTTGACACTGCAGAGCTCGGTATCGGCACGGGGCATCCGCAAGGAGGAAATGTCATCGGAAAAGATCCGAACGTATCGGTTGTCGGACCTGATTTCAAAGTACACGGCTATGACAACTTGCATGTCTGCGATGCAAGTGTGTTCCCATCAAGCACCGGTGTCAATCCGCAGATAACGGTAATGACTCTTGCCCATTACGGCTCACAAATAATGTAAGATAATGGAATCTATACTTGGCATTAATAACTCGTGGTTGGATTATCTTGGAGTGGTCGCAATATATGCGCTTCTGTTCATTTGTATCCGAGCGCCATATCCGCGCATCGAACTCAACTGGAGAGTAAATTTCAAAGTGCTCTTCGTCTTCTGGTTCGTTGCGATGTTCACAGGCAACTACCTCTTTCATCTTCTCGGTGTGATGAGCTTTCTGCCGTGGCTAAACAACTTCGTCCATACATTTTTATGGATAGGTGTTGTTCTGACATGGCTTTATAGCGGCATCAACAAGAAGCCTGTCATTGAGCAGTTCATTCTTTTTGCAGGATATAGTTTTATTGTAAAGATGGCGGAGAACATGCTCTTAGGTACATGGGAAATGGATCCGTTCTTCTTTCTCTCGGGTAAGTATGCATATCTTATCGTAATGAGCATCGTTGACGGGTTCTACGCTGTCATCTCGCCGTTCGCACTTCGCTTTGCAAAGAAGTTCGTGAAGGGAGTGTACCTTCCATGACAAGAGCCGTTATATTAGCAACCAACAAACAAGAGGATTATGACAATCAGAATGTATCGCTTACGTCTGAAGGACGTGATATCATCGTCGTAAGTGATCTTCACTTGGCAGGAGGACGCGACAATAGCGGACGTTACAGCGGCACAGAAAATTTCTTTGCAGATGGTTCATTTGCTCGATTCACTCACTATATCAAGCAATCGCAAACCGGTGCTAAGCGCATTCTCATCATCAACGGCGACTTCATCGATTTTCTACGAGTCGTTGATACACCCGAAGGCAATGGTTTTCAGGAGTGGCACGATGAACTTGCATCGATCGGCTACCGGAAAACGCTTGACGAGTTAAAGATCTGTGTAGATGATAAGGAGCGGAAGTTCGGGCTTCGTACGCATGACTATAAAAGCATCTGGAAGCTGTATGTAGTATGGCGTGGTCATCGGGAGCTATTTACATCGCTTGCTTTATGGGTAGCGAACGGCAACAAACTTGTCATCACAAAAGGCAACCACGATCTTGAGTGGTTCTATCCATGCGTGAGAGCATATTTCTGTGAGCTGCTTACTCGCGACGGTGCACCGAAAGATGCCGATATCCTCTTCATTGATCACTCACTGACAATAGACAATACGTTCCACATTGAGCATGGTCACCGGTATGATAAATTTTCTACCGTTGTCGGTGATCCTTTCTTTGCCGATACCGAAGAGTTGAACATTCCGTTCGGCTCGTTCTTTAATCGGTATCTTATCAACACCATCGAGCTTGAGTTTCCCTTTCTCGACAATGTAAAGCCCGCAGAAAATATTGTCTCTATTCTCATTCGTGAACGCTTTCCTCTTGCGTTAAAGATATTTGGCTGGCAAGTATGGTTTCTTCTGAAGATGGTGAAGAAACGGTACTGGCACTTTATGTTTGCGAAGTCGCTCGGTATCCTTGCATCGCTCCTCGTCCCGGTTGGTGTGGTTATCTATATACTATTGAAGACAGATTTTTTTGCAAGTATCAGTGAGCTTGCTCTGCCCGGTTTTGTGATGAGCGGGCTAACAAGCATTGGCGGCATGATCATGTCTTATGTGCTCTCACGACTGGTTGCAAAACTTGGGCTGAAAGAACCAACTGCACTTGGTGACTCAGCGCGTGAGCATTTCAAGAACAACTCAGCTCATTCACTGATCACTCTTGGTCATACGCATCACCCTGATGAGTTCTATGAAGACGGCAAGCAGTTCTTCAACACAGGTACGTGGATACCCATTATAGAGACATCATCTGCAGAAGTAAGCTATGAACGGACGTTCACCTATCTATATGTTCATTCGACCGCACAAGGATTACGTCCGGAGCATCTTATGAAATGGAATGATGATGCAGGTCGTGGTGAGCCGGTTCGGTTGATACGCAAGAAAGATCAGTAAGACTTTACCCAAAGGTTTTCACAAAGAATACTATGAAGAATATCATTTTCGTTCTATGCCTT
>DATDEW010000341.1:0-2154 GCA_036522935.1 Kapaibacterium sp. (SeqCode) | reverse complement strand
GGTTTGGAAAAGCAGCACATCACAGGTAACGTGAACTACGAACCTGCAAACCATGACTTCATGGTTCGTCTGCGTGCTGAAAAAGTAAAAGGAATTGCGAAAGACGTCGCACCGACAGAAATTATTGGTGCAAAGAGCGGTAAAGTTCTTCTCCTCGGTTGGGGTGGTACCTATGGCTCTATCACTACAGCACAGGAGCAGCTTGCATCGAAAGGTGTATCGGCAGCGCACTTGCGTTGGATCAATCCGCTTCCACCGGATCTTGGTGATATTCTCAAGAACTTTGAGAAGATCATCATACCGGAGTTGAATCTTGGTCAGCTTCTTCGTATCATCCGTTCGGAGTTCTTGATTGATGCTATCGGTATCAACAAGGTCGAGGGCTTGCCCTTTACTTCGTCGGAGATCGTTGATAGGGTTGAAGAAGTCCTTGCTTCCTTGAAATAATCGTAAGGACAGATAAAGTAGCAAAAAGGCAGTCCTTACACAATGGGACTGCCTTTTGTATTTCTTAGCGAAGAGAAAATAGGAGCACAAACTATGCAAAAGACTAATATCGTAGAAGTTCGCACAACTAGTGAGATAAAGAACACGCTGGAGACGATGTCTTCACTGACTGTGCATATTGCTCCTGATAAAGTGCATGAGTCCCTTGCAAAGCATTTGCTCGTCGATGGGTTTGATCTTGTCGTTGACCTCAATAAATCTCAAGGCAACTTCATCTACGATGCACGCACGGGTAAACGCTTCCTTGATTTCTTCACGTTCTTTGCATCAGGTCCCGTCGGTTTGAATCATCCCAAAATGATGACACCTGATCTGCGTGAGCGAATGCTAGGTGCAGCCATCAATAAACCTTCAAGCTCCGATGCATACACCGTCGAGATGGCGGAGTTCGTTGAGACGTTTGGTCAGGTTGCAATACCGGAATATCTCCCTCATCTTTTTCTCATTGAAGGTGGAAGTGCAGCGATCGAGAATGCGCTCAAGGTTGCATTCGATTGGAAAGTACGCAAAAACTTCCTGAAGGGTTACACTACAGAGCGCGGGCATCTTGTCATGCACTTCCGTCACGGGTTTCATGGTCGTAACGGATATGCGCTTTCGCTTACGAACACTGACCCGAACAAGACGATGTACTTTCCGAAGTTTAAGGACTGGCCTCGTATTGATGCACCGTTCCTGAACTTCCCGCTCAATGAAGAAAATTTAAAGAAGGCAAAGGATGCCGAAGATGCTTCTATCAAGCAGATGAAAGAAGCATTCATGAATTATCCCGATCAGATTGCGGCTATCATTATTGAGCCGATTCAAGGAGAGGGTGGAGATAACTATTTCTCAGAAAGCTTCCATAAAACACTCCGCATGCTTGCAGACGAGCATGATGCGCTTCTTATTTATGATGAAGTGCAAACAGGGGTTGGGTTGACCGGCAAGATGTGGGCACATGAGCACTACGTGAAGCCGGATATCATGACATTTGGCAAGAAGATGCAGGTATGCGGACTTCTTGCGTCGCGACGTGTTGACGAGGTTCATGACAATGTGTTCTTTAAGTCAAGCCGCATTAACTCAACGTGGGGCGGCAACCTTGTGGATATGATTCGCGCACAGCGATATCTCGAGATCATTCGCGATGAGAACTTGGTCGAGAACGCGCGAGTGCAAGGCGATTACTTACTTTCAAAGATAACAGAGCTTGTCGATGAATTCCCGAACATCCTCTCGAACCCGCGTGGTAAAGGATTGATGTGTGCATTCACCGTCGAAGAGGCACAGATGCGTGACCTCTTGAAACAGAAATGTTATGATGAGGGCGTTATCATCATCGGCTGCGGCGACCGCTCCATTCGCTTCCGCCCGGCGCTGAATATCTCGAAGGAAGAGATCAACATGGGGTTGAACGTGATGCGAGATCAAGTAAAAGAATTAGCAGTACGGGAGTTTTAAGGTACCCTTGCAAAGGGTAAAGAACTATTTTTTGCAATGAAACCGTTAGTATTAGTATGGAAGCAATAACAGTACAGCTTGACGACCGCACGATGGAGCTTCTCAAAAAAGAAGCAGCATTGCAGAACATTGAGCCATCAACGTTCATTGAGAAGCGTATCAATAATTTGTTTGCTGAAGACGAGATGGATAAGATACGTACTA
>DATDEW010000340.1:0-3514 GCA_036522935.1 Kapaibacterium sp. (SeqCode) | reverse complement strand
CTCCCCAAATATTTCCCCAGAAGCTTGTATACACCGTTGTGAGTTCTGCGCTTCCTGCTTCATCAAGGAATTCCATCTGTTTATCCGGTTCGATACCGCCATACGTTGTAGTCGTTTCCAGAGTGTAGCCGCCACCAAGATATGTGCTTGATGTATGGGTACGCGGGCGTGAACCTATGTATGTCTCGGTAACAGCATATGTCTTTTTATATGGCATCTCACCGATCTTCGATTTCTCAAGCTCCACTACCCAATCAAATGCTCCTTTGCTATCAGGAGTAAGCTTTAGTGCATAGAGCTTTTCATCATCTGATAGATACAACTGCTTCGTTTTAGGATTATAGTAATTGATGATAGAGAAATCCGGCATATTCACACCACTTGCCATTGGCATTTCTATGCGCCAGAGAATCTTCCCGTCCTTTGGGTCTATTGCTGCATATCCGAATGGCTCATCCTCATTATACTCTTTGAACTTGATCGAGTTCTTTTCAAGCAGCACATCGTAATCTTGCGCGCCGAGCTGTGCATAGATCGTACCATCAATAAGTGCAAGTGATGTCGGTTTTGCTTCGAGCTTATCTTGTGTCCAGATACGTTTGCCGCTATTGAGGTCGAAAGCGATAAGCTTATCTTCGCCCGGCATAAAGACGATACCTTTTCCATTTGAAACGACATTGCCTTGCGGAGCTATAATTTTCGGCTCCAGACCACCCTTGCCTTCATCGCTGCATCGGAAGTAATCTTTGTAGGCAACTTTACCTGTCTTCGGATCGAATGCAAAGAATCCTTCTCCACCTCTATCTCCTGATTCCGGATTCAGCATATTTGCTTTTGTCCGCAGTGCTATGACAACATTGCTGCCATAGTCAAAGAAATCATATGTAATGCCGATATCATCATATCCTTCATCAATGATACGCAGTCCTCTGTTTGTGGAATTGCTTTGTGCACCTCCACCGCCGTAGATCGCTTTACTAATGCCAACCACTGCCCTACTAATGCCGGGAATATAATTCTCCGAGCGAGCTACATAGTGAGAGTAATTTATTTTACCGGTCAACAGGTCCATACTGACAACCTGCAGACGGTTACGCTTTCCAAAACTTGATACTGCGACAGTGAAGATCGCATTCGAGCCATCCATCCCAACCACACGGTGTGCATAGCCATCATTCATTTCAGGGATGTCTTCATTCTTCCAGAGGAGTTTTTCGTTTGTCACATCCACGACGAATCCGCCGTCTTCCTGAGAAAAGAATGCAAGGTCTGTACCGTTTACAGTAAATGAGAAGAAGCTTCTGTAACTTGATACATCGATCGGTACGTTATTTACTTTCCCTGAAGCAAAACGGAAATGCGCTACTTGATTCTTGCCCATTACTGCCATTCCTTGTTTTGTCGGGAGAACGAAGAGTCTGTCTTCGTCAATATCCATCTCATGACGGATGACCTCTCTGTTGCGCTCAAGGTCAATGAGCGAAGTATAGCCATCCATGAGGATGAGATTGTATCTCTCTGTTGAATCTTCGAACACCCACTCTTTTCCTGCTTTGACGACATCATACTCCGGCTCCGAGTTGCCGAATGTAGCCAAAAGCTTACCTGTGCGGATATCATAGACGTTCAGATTATCGTCATTATCAAAGACCATCATCTTGCCCTGCTTCTTGCGAACGACAAAGTTGAATCCGCCTTTTTCGAGTACCTTTTGATTATAGGATATTTCCTGGCGCCAATTTTCTTTGCCTGTTGCAAGGTCAACACCAATATGTGTTGAGCCGTAACGTATCATGCAGACATCATCGAGGAATGAGAGTTCAGTATAGTCATCCTGACTTATATCATTGTATTCTCTCTGCCATTTTACTTTACCTGTGAGCGCATCGTATCCTGTCAACTTATCATCAACAGCTACGAGATACAGGTCACCAATAAGACGCTGCGGACCTTTGTCGTTAAAATCATCTATCTCCGTCTCCCATTTCTTTGTGCCGGTAGCCCCATCAAAGCACCAGGCATATTCTTTATTGGCAAGGAAGAGGTATTTTCCTTTACCGACAAAATCATTTATCTTTACAGGGTCTGAAAGCTCAACCTTCCATTTCGGGGCTTGCGCGAAGAGCGAGAGAGCTGTGGTAATGAACGCAATAACGAGAATAGCACGTATCTTCATGACAGTAATAAATTAGAATAAAACGAGTTACCCCATGAGAACTCCTGCGACGTTTGGTTGGGATGTACACAGACTTTCAGCCGCAGGAGACCCATGAGAAAATCCGATCTTCATCGTAATTTGAGTAGGATATAAGGTACGCGGCACCTCTCTGGGGTGATAGACGTATCCCTACATGTCTGTGTACTATGCAAAGATACGCCCTGAAAAAAGAAAAATAAACCCAAGAATCCGACCATTCTTACTCGTGTTATAGTCTGCCGGGATGACACAAAAAACTCAATATCTACATGAGCTGCTGGCAACGCTCAATGAAGGCGAACTGCGTTCGCTTGCCGAATTAGGGCTGAAGGGGAAGGAAAAGGATCTCCTTAACCTCTATATTCAGCATATCGGAAAACCGGCACCAAGCAAAGAATCCATCAGAGCCGAGCTTTCGATGAGTTCGTCTCATATCGATAAGACCAATTCCGTAGTCCTGAAGAAATGCTATGAGGCGCTTTCTGGGTCGGATATAAACAAACTATGGTCGATATTGCGGAATAAACATCTCCCCCGGAGTTTGTATCATTCACTCGCGCTAACTGAGCGAGAAGCACTAAAATCACACGACAGGAAGTTAATTGCAATTTTCTATAAGGACGCTTTTGAGTGTATTCACACGCTATCATATCAAGACTATGATCCAAAAGAAGCGGAGAGATTAAAACAATGCTATTACCAGTTTCAAAGCAATGTTTCCAATGATGAACGTCTAATGATAGAGGGGCGTCATATTAGACAACTGATAATAAACTCCGTTGCTTCAAGTAAAAATCTTGAGCAATTTAAAAGTGAAGTAGCAGGAAAAATCAGTGTCTTGGAAATTACTATTGATGAGAGTGTTTCGAAAGAGTCGGTCATACAATTTTATCTTGCTATTGCACTTTTTTACAAGCAAATAGAAGTCAATGAAGAGAAACAACGAGAGTATCTGACAAGATGTAAGAATATTATTCTTAGTAACCAAGAGCATTTTCCACTTGAAGATATCCCTTTACTTGAATTAAAAATTGCCGATACATACTTCCAAGAATCGAGCTTCACCGAAGCATATAGGAGATATTGTCAAGTTGTACCACCAGTAAAAGACTTATTGCGAACGCAGTTCTTTCATTTAACTACTTACGCACACCTTGCCTCTCTTTGCAAAGAATTTGATGATACTGATAGCATAGTAAAAGAATTTTTCAGCCCATACTATAGCAGTCAAAACTGGCAAGTACAGACGATGGCTGATATTACACTTGCTAAGCGTTATCTTTATTCCGGCGATCTCGCAAAAGCAAAAAAACATAT
>DATDEW010000339.1:0-2184 GCA_036522935.1 Kapaibacterium sp. (SeqCode) | reverse complement strand
CATTGCCATATAGTTACATCGACAACGCATAAGACACTTCGCGGTCCACGTGGCGGCATGATACTTATGGGTAAAGACTTTGAGAATACGTGGGGACAAGTTGCACCAAAGAGCGGAAGAATAAAGATGATCTCCGAGCTTCTTGATTCGACCGTCATGCCCGGCATTCAGGGCGGACCGCTCATGCACGTCATTGCAGCAAAGGCTGTCGCATTCGGTGAAGCGCTTGAGGATAGTTTTACTAATTATACAGGACAGGTCATTAAGAATGCGCAGCGACTTGCAGCAAAGATGGTAGAAAAAGGGTATTACATTATCTCGGGTGGTACTGATAATCACCTGATGTTAGTTGACCTTCGTGCGAAGGATATCACGGGTAAAGCAGCAGAAGAAGCGCTTGACAAAGCAGCTATCACGGTGAATAAGAATGCAGTGCCGTATGATGATAAGTCAGCACTTGTTACAAGCGGTATCCGAATTGGAACTGCAGCAGTAACATCACGCGGTATGAAAGAAGATGCAATGGATGTTATTGCTGATCTCATTGATAAAGTCGTATTGAATCCGACCGATGAGAAGATCCTCGCTTCAACCAAAGAGGATGTAAAAGCTCTAACAAGCAAGTATCCGCTTTACGCATAAGATGGTAGAAGCTCCGATGACCGAACAGCAAGAGAAAGAGATGTCCCTCTGGGGACATCTTGAGGAATTGCGTTGGGTTGTCGTCAAGATGGTTATCGGTATTGTTATCGGAATTATCATCTGTCTAATCTTTACGGACTTTATCATCACTGATATAATACTATCACCTGCACTTCGGACAAATCCGCCGATGAAGCTTACTACTACTGAAGTCTTCGGTGAATTATCATTTTACATGCAGGTCGCTATATGGGGCGGTGTTATCCTGTCATTTCCTTTCACTATTATTCAACTGTGGAAGTTTATCGCACCCGGACTTTATCAGCATGAAAGAAAGCATGTAACGACCATTTCGCTCTTTACGGTCTTTAGTTTTCTTTGCGGAATGGCATTCGCATATTTCATCATGCTTCCTATGCTTCTTGACTTTGCTGCAGATTTCGGATCAGGCATCATCATGAACATCCTTGATGTCAACAAATATCTGTCTCTATTCCTGATGACGATCATTATATCAGGGCTTATCTTCGAGCTTCCGCTTGTATCATATTTTCTATCTCGCTTGGGTATTTTGACCCCTCCGTTCCTACGTCATTATCGCCGTCATGCACTTATTGCGATGCTCTTAATAGCAGCAGTATTGTCCCCTGGAGGCAACCCGGTGCTACAGGGAATATTGTTTATTCCGCTCTGGGTTCTCTTTGAAGTATCAATTCTAACAAGTGCAATTGCAATGCGAACAAGGAGACTAAAAGAGTCGGCATGACAAAAACTTTGACCGACATACTCTCACCTGTTCAAGCCGAGATAAAGGAGTTCAGCAAGTACTTTAAGAGTTCGATGATCTCTCACGTACCGCTCGTGAATCTTATCGCGAAGTTTCTTGTGCGTACTAAAGGCAAACAAGTTCGACCGATGCTCGTGCTGCTTGCAGCCAAGGCATGTGGCGAAGTAAATCCTGCTACCTATCGCGCCGCTACTCTCGTCGAGCTGCTTCACACTGCTACGCTTGTCCATGATGATGTTATCGATGAGGCAGATACTCGCCGCGGATTTGCAAGCATTCGTGCTTTGTGGCGCAATAAAGCAGGCGTACTTATGGGCGACTACCTCCTTGCAAAAGGATTGTTGCTGACCGTTGAAACGAACGAGTATCATTTCTTAGAGATAACATCAACTGCTGTTCGCAGAATGTCAGAGGGAGAGCTCTATCAACTTCAAAAAGCTCGTCAGCTAAACATTGATGAATCGGCATACTTCAAGATCATCTCAGACAAAACCGCTTCCTTGCTTGCAACATGCACAGAACTCGGTGCGGCAAGCGTCATTGATAAAGGGACGAATAAAGTAGAGAGAGATATGCTTCGCTCATACGGTGAAGCTGTTGGTATAGCATTCCAAATACGTGACGACCTTTTCGATTACGAGGATAGCGCCTCGATTATTGGCAAGCCCGTCGGTATTGACCTAAAAGAAAAGAAGCTGACGCTCCCACTCATCCATGCCCTTTCACAAATGGAGCCGAAAGAAGAGCGACGTATC
>DATDEW010000338.1:0-2833 GCA_036522935.1 Kapaibacterium sp. (SeqCode) | reverse complement strand
CAACGCTCATGCTTTCTGCTCATAATATCATCTCTCCGCAGAACGGTGAGCCGATCGCTGTTCCGTCACAGGACATGGTTCTCGGACCATATTACCTTACCAAGCACCGCAATGGTGTTCATGGTGAAGGTATGTCGTTCGGAAGCGGACAGGAAGCTATTATTGCATATAACTTGAACCGCATCCATCTTCATGCGAAGATCAAAGTTCGTTTGAATGGTAAAGCCATTGAGACAACTGTTGGTCGCGTTATCTTTAACCAGATAGTGCCTGTGGAGATGGGGTATCTTAATGAACTCCTTTCGAAGAAAGGTCTTCGTAAGATCATCTCACAGACGTTCCGTACAGTTGGTACGCTCAAGACCGTTAAATTCCTTGATGAACTTAAGGATCTTGGCTTTGCGTACGCAACTCGCGGCGGTGTATCGGTAGGTCTTACGGATATCGTTATTCCGAAAGAGAAAGACGAAGTTATCGCTAAAGCACAAGCACAGGTTGATAACGTTCATGACCAGTATCAGAACGGTTTTATCACCTCAGGCGAACGCTACAATAAAGTTATCGATATCTGGACTCGCGCGACAAATCGCGTAGCAGATAAGCTCTTTGATGTCCTTGCTCATGACCGCGACGGTTTCAACCCTCTCTATATGATGGTGGACTCCGGAGCCCGCGGCTCTAAGGAACAGGTTCGTCAGCTTGCCGGTATGCGCGGACTTATGGCGAAACCGCAAAAGTCACTTTCCGGTCAGACGGGTGAGCTTATCGAGAATCCAATCATCTCGAACTTCCATGAAGGTCTCTCGATCTTAGAGTACTTCATCTCGACGCACGGTGCGCGTAAAGGTCTTGCAGATACGGCTCTTAAAACGGCTGATGCAGGATATCTTACACGCCGTCTTATCGATGCTGCTCAGGATGCTATCGTTACGATGCTTGATTGCGGTACGATTCGTGGTATCGAGACATCAGCTCTTAAAGAGGGTGACGATGTGAAGGAGCCGCTCTCAGAGCGTATCCTCGGACGCGTTACTCAGGAGACCATCACTGATCCTTTGACGAAGAAAGTTATCGTTAAAGCAGGTGAGATGATCGAAGAAGAGATCGCAGCGCGTATTGCCGAGACCTCTATCGAAACAGTGACTATGCGTTCTGTTTTGACATGCGAAGCAAGTCGTGGCATCTGCGCACTCTGTTACGGTCGTAACCTTGCGACACATAAGCGTGTCGAAATGGGTGAAGCGGTCGGTATCATTGCAGCACAGTCTATCGGTGAACCGGGTACACAGCTTACACTTCGTACATTCCATACCGGTGGTACGGCTTCGCTTATCGCAAGCCAATCACAGGTTACTTCAAAGTTCGACGGTACCATTCAGTTCGAAGGTATGAAAGTAATACCAAATGCTGAAGGCGAGATGGTCGTTCTTTCACGTTCTGGTATCATTAATATCCTCGACGAGGATAACCGTGCGACCGGAAAGTATGATGTTCCTTACGGTTCAGAAATGTCCGTAGCCAATGGATCAGTAGTAAAGAAGGGTGATCTGCTGTTCGAATCTGATCCGTACAACTCTGTTATCATTTCAGAGCATGCCGGTAAGATCAAATTCCGTGAGTTCTTGGAGAACATCACGTTCCGTCATGAGCCTGATGAACTTACAGGCCATATCCAGACAAGAACAATTGATTCTCGTGACCGTACAAAGTCACCAACGATCGATATTCTTGACAAGACAGGTCATAAGATCATTAACTACATCATCCCGTCTGGCGCAACACTTCAGATCGCTGATGGTGATGAGATCGCAGCAGGTAGCATCCTCGTAAAGATCCACAAGTCTTCAGGTAAGACTCGTGATATTACGGGCGGTCTGCCTCGCGTTACCGAGCTTTTCGAGGCTCGCTCACCAAGTGATCCTGCAACTGTTTCTGAAATTGACGGTATCGTCCATTTTGAGAAGCCACGTCGCGGCTCACGTGTGATCGTTGTTACCTCACATGATGGCACAGACCGTCGTGAGTACACGATCGCATTCGGTAAGCACGTTCTTGTTCAAGAGGGTGACGTTGTCCGTTCAGGTGAGCGTCTATCAGACGGCTCTATTGATCCGCATGACATCTTGAAGATACAAGGTCCTTCTGCTGTTCAGCAGTACCTTGTGAATGAAATTCAGGAAGTGTATCGTATGCAGGGTGTGAAGATATCCGATAAGCATATTGAGATCATCGTTCGTCAGATGCTCGGCAAGGTCATGGTCACAAGCTCGGGTGATTCACTCATGCTTGAGAATGATGAAATAGACAAAGTGAAGGTCTCTGAGGAAAATGAGATACTTCGTAACTCAATGTTCATCACTAAGCGCGGCGACTCGAAGTTCAAGCTCGATCAAATGGTCGACAAGAAACGCTTCAAGGAAGTTGTTGCTGATCTGAAGAAGAAGGACAAGACACCCCCGGAAGGACGTCAGGCAGATCCTGTTCTTTCAGAGCCGGTACTCCTTGGTATCACGCAGTCTGCACTTCAGACAGAGAGCTTTATCTCTGCAGCCAGCTTCCAGGAGACAACGAAGGTTCTTACCGAAGCCTCAATTCAGGCGAAGGTCGACCATCTCTTGGGACTCAAGGAAAACGTTATCGTCGGTCATCTTATACCGGCAGGTACCGGACTTCCGAAGTTCAAAGACCTCCTTGTTATTCCGAAGTCACTTTTGGAAGGACAGGAAGAAATGGTCTCTGTCGGCGAAGGCAAGGGCACACGAGTCCGCATCGGATAAACAAGCATATACTTGACAAAAGAAAGCACGCTCTTTTAGGGCGTGCTTTTTTGCAT
>DATDEW010000337.1:0-4395 GCA_036522935.1 Kapaibacterium sp. (SeqCode) | reverse complement strand
AAAGAAAAATACTCCCGATGGTACTGTTACGACGGTACTCTCACGTAATGAGAATCTCGAAGGTGTGATAGAGGTCGTTGTTAAAAGCGGACTTTCTGATGATGATGCTGTCGAAAGTAATGTAGAACTTACTGTCGAAGCAATGGTGATGGAAGTAACCAAAGAGTGGCAAGCGGCAAATACCGACGGTTCTATCAGTATAGCTCTTCATATGGTCAACGGTTCAAAAGAGATAACCTTCACACCTGACTTTTCGATCAAAGGATTCGAAAGAGTCATTGATACAGTACTTGAGAAGACGGATGAATTCGTGCATCCGTTTAACCGTCTCTCAAATGAGACGAGCGCGTACTTTTCTGTGACTCTCGAGCGGGAAGGATATAATCAGTACACTGATATAGGTTTACAGATACTAAAAGCATCGAATGCCTCCGTTTCAAACGGTGCGTTCGATGAACGTGAGAGTGCGACGAGAGTATTGTTCACTGACAATGATACCAATTCGTATAGGTTGTTCTTTAAAGGCGGATTAGCGAATCCCGATAGAAGCAATACAACTCGTCTTAGCATTCAGGAGATGCGTGGGGTTAAGCAAACAGTTGCTGCGGCAATAACTCCTTCGGGAAAGATAACTCTTGCTCCTGAAGAGTCTGTTGACTTACGGCTGCGATTCAAAGACACTCGCAGTGCCGCACTTAGTGGATTAATAGGAGTAGGTGAGTTGTCACTAAAGGTCGTTGGACTCTCTGATGAGATCGCGATCCCTGTTAGATTCTAAAAAGCTTATCGTATAATTGCGAAGGACTTTGTGCACACTGCGCTGTGATTTTGTATGGAGAGAATGTACGAACCTGCTCCAATAGACTTGTCAATAGTATAGCTATTCAAACCACTCTTTGAATGAATATCTTCGGAGTATACGACCCGTCCTAAGATGTCAGTAATGATGATCTTTGTATTGTCATCCGATAATGAATGGTAGTTGATAACCATTTGAGACCTGTCTTTCATTGAGATACCTGTTATACGGAGCGAGTTCTTGTCATTCAAATATGCACGCATAAGTGAATCGCCACATCCGTCTGTAACGCTTAGTAAACCTTGCGTAGAAGAAAGCAGAGAGCCGAAACTTGCAATGTAACTATTTACAGAAATAACAGAGACACTGTTCCTTGCAAGATATGTGCGGAGTGGTAGTATGATATATGCGTCCGCAGAGTCTATCGTGACGGGTAAAGATGTAGGGCTTCTGGTAAACTTCAATTCTAACTTTCCACCCGGTTGTGTAGCGGCAGACATAGTATATGAAGAGAGCGGCGAATTGGGAGGTAGTTGTATCCTTCCGGTAATAAAATCGATCAGGTCACTGTCGTAGTCAAGAGTCACAATAAGAGAATCAAGATTGATCGGTGCCGGCTTTGCTCTGAATCGAAGTAACACGCTTCCTGTATCACCGAACGCTGTAACCGTGCTTGTATCGATCCATACATCAATCCGCCCGTACGTGCTTCCGATTGTCTTCAATGTTCCGAGGGAAAGATCATCGTCCTTAAGAGTATAAGACGCGCTGTAATTACCTAAGAGTGAAGAAGCAAAGCGAACATCCACATTTTTCTCTTCGTATGGATCAAAACTCATCGCAGATAGTGTAGTTGTGATCTCCTTCGTGTCGCCCGTGGCACTGACCGAGTTAACTGTTACTGGTTTACTGTTTGGATTGATAAGCTTGATAGAAATAGAAGTATCTATGGGGGCTTCTTTTCTTCCAAAATCGATCATGTCCGATGTGAACACTAATGGCTGAATGCTTGAAGTGTCATCGATAGGGAAGTAGTATACCGTCTTCCTGGTTTCATTGCCTGCAGAGTCCTTTGCTATATAGACAGCTTGTGCAGGTAGAAGCGGGTCAATAACTTCAAGAGAATCAGCAGCTTTATTTGGATATGCGTTGACTAATGTATACTTTGTAAAATTAGTCAGCATCGAATATGAGAAAGATTCTAACCCACGTTCACAAGGATAATCTTCTGAAGCTTTTATTTCTCTTGACGTAAAAGTCGGCGATAATATGCTTAATGCCGGTGGTATGATATCTGCCGGTGCATGAGGTGTGATATATCCATGCCAGTTTGTCTTGTGGGTAGTATTGTAATCAAGTGTTACGGCTACGGTATGGGATGTATTCCACGGACATTTTTTATTTGTTGTATAACGGATCATGCAATGCTCGGCTTTGATATGCTCGGCAATGCGCTTTAAGTAGAATGAATATAGACTCGTATCACCTGCCTGATAATATGTGCCTCCGGTTTTCCGTGCTAATGTAAAGTTTGTCGGAGCATTGTCTTTTCCTGTTTCCAAGACAAATAATTTTATTCCCGCTCGGAAGAGCTCTTGACCGATAGAATCAGGTACAAGTGTGAAGTCGTCAGTGATGAGTACGATGATCTTCTTTGGCGCACTAGAAGCATTAAGCTTTTTCATTGCATCAGGTATTGCCGCATCGACATTTGTATTGCCATAGAAGACAAGCGATCTTATTGCGTTAATGCAATCAATGCTATCCTGCCATGATTCTTCCCTATAATATTGCTCTGAGGTTTGCTGCTGTGGATAATCGGCTGTGACGGAGTCTGTGTATGGAAGCAAGGCGTATCGTGATCCAAAGGGAAGCTGCCCAATGAATGTGCCTATCGAAGAAAAAAACTTTTCATGTATATTCCTATTATTGCCGATCGTCCCAAGCATAGAGGTGCTATGGTCGAGGAGAATGACAACGTCTGCCATCATGCTTATCTGGCAGTCATAGACTTCCGTAGCAAGTGTATCACCGTCTTCGGTAAGAGTGAGATGACCGCTTGTTAGTGCATTTGATGGCAATCCGCCATTCTCACCGAGGATGACAGACATCCTGACAATAGGATACTCATCTATGTTGGGATCCGAAGTTAAGAAGTCGACCTTTTGTCCAAGCGCAATGCACGGCAGAAGGATAAGACATAGATATACTTGGCGAAGCGAGAACAGAGACGATTTGGGTAATCAACTACTACATATAAATAACCCCCGAATTGCTTCGGGGGTTACAGAATTAATTGTCAAACATTTTTGCCTGTTTTGGCGGTGGTGGCTCCTGTTTGCCTTTACCCGTATCAAGGGATTCCAGTGCCTCGTCCTCATCAGCAGGTACGTTTGCAACTGCTGCCACGCGGTCACCATCTGCAAGACGTACAACGCGTACACCCTGCGTATTGCGTCCCATGACACGAAGTTCGTGAACATGCTGGCGAATGACCAAGCCGTCCTTCGTTACGACAATGAGATCGTCATTATCAACGACTTCACGGATAGCAATGAGCTTACCGGTCTTCTCGGTAGCCTTCATCGTTATGACGCCCTTACCGCCACGTTTGGTGAGACGATAGTCGCTAATATCACTGCGTTTGCCATAACCTTCTTCCGAGACAACAAGAACTGACGTGCCTGTGCGCTTCGGAGCGATCATGCCGATAACGATATCACCCTTATCGAGTGTAATGCCTCGCACACCGCCCGCTGTACGTCCCATATCGCGGACGTCCTTCTCATTGAAGCGGCAAGCCATACCTTCATGCGTACCGATAACAATTTCTTGTGTACCGTCGGTCAGGCGTACATCTACAAGGTTATCTTTTGCATCAAGTGTAATTGCCTGGATGCCTGTGCGACGAACGTTGCCATAAGCAGAAAGCACAGTCTTCTTAATAGTACCTTGCTCGGTGACCATCGTTACGTAATGCTGGTCGTCAAATACTTTGACGTTGATGAACGCTGTTATGTGTTCATCAGATGGCTTCTCTAAGAGGTTTGCGATCGAGCGTCCCTTTGATGTTCTGCCGCCTTCTGGTACTTCATGTACCTTCAGCCAATAGCATCTGCCCTTATCAGTAAAGAACATGATGTAATGGTGCGTTGAGGCGATAAACATATGCTCGACAAAATCGTCTTCGCGCGATGCAGCTCCGGTTACGCCTTTGCCTCCGCGTCCTTGACGGCGATAGCCGGAGACAGGGAAGCGCTTGATAAAGCCGTTATGAGATATGGTTACGACCACATCCTCTTCGGCGATCATGTCCTCGATAGTAAAGTCTTTCGTATCGAAGATGATCTCCGTGCGACGCTTTGTAGCATACTTGCTCTTAACTTCCGCGAGTTCATCCGCGATGATCTGCATCTGGAGCTTTGGAGATGCAAGTATTGACTTCAACTTCTCGATAAGCTTGATGAGGTCGCGGTACTCTGCCTCGATCTTATCACGTTCAAGACCTGTAAGGCGCTGCAAACGCATCTCAAGGATGGCTTTCGCTTGTGCTTCCGATAGCTTAAAGCGCTTTATTAAGTTCTTCGAGGCAGTAT
>DATDEW010000336.1:0-3037 GCA_036522935.1 Kapaibacterium sp. (SeqCode) | reverse complement strand
GCCAGTTATCATCATCGGAGAGGATTCCTCCGAATGCAGGCATTGGCGTTCCGGCAAGCCCTGTATAGAAAGTTCTGTAGATATCCTCGACGCGATTTCCGCCTTTTAGAATACCATCGGTGAACTTGAACGCCGGAAGAGGGTTTCCTTCGGCATCATTAAGAGTATTTGACGAAGGTCCATCAGCATTTCCTTTTTCTCCATGACAATTTGCGCAGCCCATCTTTGCATACACGGTTTTACCAAGAGCTACGGAATTTGCACTACCTACCCAATCAGGAGCGTTTGGGAAAGGAATCTGTTTTTGCGGCGGATTTGTCTGCCAACGATCTGAAAAAGTCTTTATGTAGGCAATGACATTTGATCTATCATCTTCAGAAAGGAATTTCCAGTTTGGCATCGAACTGCGTGGAACACCACGTAAAAGAGTGCGATGAAGATCTGCGTCAGAAGGCAATGTATTCTTTGGAGTAGAAATAAACTTATACATCGCTCTGACGAAACTACGTGGCTTTACAGCAAGCATTGCTGCTGCTGCTCCCTTTCCATCGCCCTTGAGCCCATGACAACCGGAGCAATACGTTTCATACACGTTCTTTCCGGCATATATCTTCGACCACTCGTCATTCGAGACCTTCCCTCGTTTGACAGTATTTATTTTCTTTAGCGTTGCTTCTTCTTCTGCCGGAAGCTGACTGTTGCAGCTCCCTAAAGAGAAAGAAAGAATTCCGAGTAATGCCAAAGATACCAGCTTTGTCATAATGTATAAATAGTATTGCATCCGTTTGTATCTCGTTCACCTACTACTAATGGATTATTGTGTTGTCATGGGGATGAGAGAATAAATTTCACTTTACATCCTTCATAGAACGAGATGTTTGCTTTATAGGCAATAGCTGTGCCAATATGTTAACTCTTCGAAAAAACGCTCTAAATCGGTGTTTATGGGGGTGGGAGTTTGAAAAAAGTAAATTTTTTTAACGCAACCCGTAAAGCCAATTGGCAATCTCGAGGTATTTATTATGATAAGATGCTATCTAACTTTTCAATATCATAGCCATGTGGCACAAGATCCACCCCTGAGATAGCTATGATCTGTGATCGTATTTCATCTGATTCTATACCACCAAAGACGACGATTCGAGCACCAGGGACAACTGAGTGAAGTATCTTTACAGCTTCGTAGGCATTTTCATGTTCAAGATGATAATCGATAAGTATGACGCTTGGCAATACGGAATGTGCTAATCGTTCAGCATCACCGATGCGGGCTGCAGAATACACTCTGTATCCATTCTTTTCGAAATGGCGCGCAAAAAAAAGACGCATCTTCTCATAATCTTCTACGATAAGAAGAATGCCTCCTAAATTCTTGGATGACCGTACATCTGAACTCACGAATTCTTGATCCTTTTCTGATTCTCTGAACATAATATATATTACTCTGCGACTAAGGTAATAAAGATTGTGCCAATCTCTATACCCCCTCATTTCATTGGGTTGTATGTAAGATGAGACAATATCAAGAGTAAAGAAAGGTTACGCCCCAGTAAAAAATATACCATTAGGAAGGGGTCTTCCCTGAATTCTTCGGGAGTTTGGAATACAGAGTGGGTTTTGATATGCCAAGTACTTTCGCGGCTTCTGTGCGATTTCCGCCTGTTCCCTCCAGAACACGGACGATATGTTCGACTTCAACTTCTGCTAAACTTCGACGCCAGTTGGTTGTTTGTGCGACTTGTATAGAAGTACCAAGTGGAATAACAGATTCTTCTAATACATCAGATTTTGAGAGAACTACGCCTCGCGTCAGGACATTCTCGAGTTCTCTTACATTGCCGGGCCAATCATGGGAGAGAATTCTTTCCATAGTCACGTCGGAGACTTTATTCACGTTCGTATGTAATTCAGTATTGATACGTCGAAGAATATGCTGTACAAGAAGCGGTATATCTTCTTTTCTCTCTCTTAGAGGTGGGACATGGATCGAAACGACGTTCAAACGGTAATAGAGATCTTCTCTGAATCTTCCTTTGACCACTTCTTCTTTTAAGTCACGATTCGTAGCGGCAATAATTCTCGCCCTCATTGGTATCGTCTTTTCCGCGCCGACGCGTTCAAATTCACGCTCCTGAAGCACACGAAGGAGCATTACTTGGATCTTCTGTGAGATCTCGCCTATCTCATCAAGGAAGATCGTGCCTTCGCTGGCAAGTTCGAACTTCCCTCGTTTATCTGCATGTGCGCCGGTAAAACTTCCTTTGGTATGACCAAAGAGCTCTGACTCCAGTAACGTTTCACTCAGAGCGGTACAGTTGACTGCAATGAACGGCTCATCTTTCCAAGGGGAGTTATAGTGGATCGCTCTAACTATCAACTCTTTGCCTGTCCCGGATTCACCGGTAATAAGCACCGTAACTTTTGAGTGGGAGACACTACCGATCGTTTTGTAAATATCAAGCATGGATGGTGTTCTGCCAACAAGGATATTTTCAAGTTTATATGAGTCTGCTGTTTCTTCGGTTACGATTGAGAGTTTATCTGATAGTGCCTGGGTAGCGATAAGTCTGGAAAGTGAGCGTTCTAAAAGATCAAGGTCAATTGGTTTTACGATATAATCATATGCACCTTGCTGCATTGCCTTGACTGTCGTTGGCATATCATCCTTACCCGTCATGAGTATGACCTTAATATGCGGAGTACGCTCTGTGATCTTTGCTTGCAGTTCAAGTCCGTTAATACCGGGCATATAGATATCGGTAATTACGATGTCCGGAATATCCGTTACTACTGCGAGCATTGCTTCTTCACCCGATGCAGCAGTAGTTACCTCATAACCTAGCTTAGAGAGAAAGCGCTCAAGTGTTCGGCGCGCTGTCGCGTCGTCGTCAACCACTAATATCCTTTTATTTGTCGACATGAATTATTAGAGCTTACGCGGGCAATGCAATAGTAAATTTTGTCCTAAATGGTTCACGAGGAATGCGAAGAGGAGATTCAGCTGACATCTCACCGTGATGTTCACGAACGATCTTTT
>DATDEW010000335.1:0-4478 GCA_036522935.1 Kapaibacterium sp. (SeqCode) | reverse complement strand
AAAGCACTGCCCGCACAAGATCTGCGTAAAAGAGCAGTTTGCGTTTATCAAAGCGGTCAACCACCATTGATACGAACGGCAATGCAACGATACCCGGCAGCATCTCGGAGATCGTGATACCACTGAGCGCCATCACATCATCGCTCGTTGATGAGACCGCAGCAAGGAATGCAATAAAACCGATCCTATCGCCAAGCGCACTGCCAATGCTGGCGATGAGCAGACGTTTATAAGAGCGGTGCGCCGTAAGACGCTTGATCTGACCTAAATATGTATAAAACGTTTCTATAACGATAGTCATAACGTAGATTCATAGTTGTATTGTTTGTTAGTTAAATAAAAAAGGATGTATCCGTGAGAAGATATTCCTTTTACGCGAATGAGACGTATCATTCACGATTGTAGTGTATTCAGTCGCTGATTATTCTTCCCGGCTCGTAAGGATAACACTTACCGGGGGTACCCTATTGGAGTGGCTACTTCTTGTCGCCTTTGGGTTTATCTACCGGTTTTGTCTCTTTACTACGAGTGTTCGGCTGAACTGTTTCTGCAGGCTTAAGCCTTTCGTTATCCAGTTGCATCTTCCTTTGCAGGAGTTTCTTGGAAAGCTCGTCCTTTTTGGCATCATTGGGGACGGCATCTTTCTTTACAGTCTGGGCAGAAGAGGGGGATTCAGCATCAGCCGCCTTGGTCGGGGATTGGGCGTAACCCATCCCGGCCCCGAAGGAGCCCGCCAGCACAAGCATAATGATGATTTTCCTGTTCATTTTGGTATATTTCTTTCGACAAACATACAACCATTTTAAGACGCCGTTTTGTCCCCGCAAACTAATGAATTCTTGTTCATTGCCTATTAACCCAAAGGGAGAGTGACCGTAAATGTTGTACCTTTACCGACTTCACTTGCAACAGATATCTCGCCGCCGTGAGCCTCTACGATGGATTTTGTAATGGCAAGACCAAGACCAAGTGAGCGGGATATATACTCGTCGCCGCCATGCGAACGAGCAGACTCGGTTCGGAAAAAGCGCTGGAATACTTTTGAAATATCTTCGGGGGGGATTCCGGGACCCGTATCAGATATGCCGAAAGCAATTCCATCCTCAACACCTTTTAAGAACATTGTCACCGTTCCTCCTTTGGGAGTGTACTTGAGTGCATTGTCTATCAAGTTCATAAGCACCTGATACATACGTGTTTTATCAATATCAAGCATGATCGATTCTGAACCAGATGCAAAGTCGTTTTTAAATGTGATCCCTTTATCAGTCGCAAGTATATCGGCATCTTCTGCAATGCTATCGAGAAATTGATAAATGGAAGTTGGCTCTTTCTCGAATGGCAAGCGGTGATCTTCAGCCTTCGCGATAAGAAGCAGCCCTTCAACGATGCGCTGCATACGCTCGACCTCTTCCATCATTGAGATCAGAAGGTCTTTCGCTTCAGTGATAGTAAGTGCGCCTGCACTTTCGAGACGGCGGTTGGCTACTTCTATCTCCCCTTTCAAAATTGCAAGCGGTGTCTTGAGTTCATGCGATGCATCCGAAGAGAACTGCGCGATCTTATGATATGACACTTCAAGCCGCGCGAACATTGTGTTGAGCGTCTCGACAAGTGTGGTAAGCTCTTTATCATTACGCGAAGGCATCTCAATGCGACGCGAAAGATTCTTTGCACTGATCTCCTTTGCCGTATCAGCGATGTCCTCGATCGGTTTAAGTGCTTTACGTGCAAGTATCACCCCACCGACCGTTGCAATAAGAAGCACAAGCGGAATAATATAAAGATAGAGTCTAATAAGTTGTCCTATCAGTTCATGAATATCTTCTTCGGAGTTGCCAACGATTATCGCATAGTTTGCATTGGAGGAGAGTACAGCTCGTACCGATTGGCCATTGAGATCAACTTCCCCGAGGCGACGCAACGAATCAGCTGCAGATAAATCAGCAACGAGAAAGAGTTGTCGCAGCGTATCGGAATCAAGATTCGGTGAACGATAGAGGTGGTTGAACTTTCCACCTTCAATTTTATAGACTTCGATCAGGTAATTGTGTCTGCCGGTAAGTGTGCGTTGCAGTAAACCCTCAACCTGCTCTCCTGTTGAACCGACTGTATCCGAAAGTTCATAAAGCATCTCATCCATCACAAGCGACATCACCCTGTCCGTGTAATCTTCACCCGATAGATCTTTAGGGGCATTCTCAAGCGATTCATCAATGAGTTCACGAATCGTCTTTGAACGAGTGCCTTTCTCGAGTGCGACGGAATCAGATTTTATCGGACGATTGGAGAGAATGCGAAGCGTTGAGCGAGCATCTTGCGCTAACGAATTATCAAGCTCTGAAGTAAGCGATGAGTACAGCAATAGATAAACGACTATCCCGGTCGATACGAGCGTAAGAAGAACAAGGAGCGAGTACCACAGTACAAGACGTATTCGTAACAATGCGAGAAAGTGAAAAAGTGAAGGGTGAAAGGTTAAGGGTTAAAAGTTAAAAAACTGTCTACGAGTTATAACTTCCGTTTTTTTACTAAGATCGCTCCTATGATGTTCTTTATTGATTCTATTTCTTGAAGCAACTCGTCCACAAGCGTCATTTCATCAACAAGTTTTGTATGTTTTACTAACCGCAGCCAATAGTCTGTTTCTCGGGCTTCTTTTAAGCCAATAAAAAACTTGGCTATAAAGTCAGCTTCGCTCTGCGCCCAATAGGCTTCTTCAACTTGTGCTCCAATCGAGGTGCCCGATTTACCGAGTTGATTACTGATCGTCAAGTGTATTCCTGGTTTCCTGTCAATTATTCGACAGAGATCAATGATCTTAGCTGCAAAATTGAATGTCCTTTCACGTATTGGTATAACAGGTGTACTCATTTCATCTACAGCAAATCTTATCCTTTAACCCTTAGCTTTTAACCCTTTCCTCTTTAATCTTTTACTCCGTATCCTATACCACGTTCACTCATGATGAGACGCTCTTTTTCTTCACGTGTTGAGTCTACTTTCTCGCGGAGGCGTTTGATATACACATCAATAACATTCGACCCCATTGTGAATGTGTACCCCCATACGTGTTGAGTAATGACAGAGCGTGAGAGGATACGTCCTTTGTTACGCATCAAATATTCGAGAAGCTCATACTCTTTGACTGTAAGCGGGATAGTGTATTCTTCCTGAGAGCCAACCTTGCGGCGTTTTGCTGTATGAGAGACAGTATCAAGGATAAGATCGTGGGTTGAAAGCTGGGTCTTCTTTTCAATATCACTTCTGCGTAAAAGCGAACGGACACGAGCAGAAAGCTCTTCGAAAAGGAACGGCTTTGTCAAGTAATCATCAGCACCTGCATCAAGTCCCTCAACTTTATCATCAACTTCGGTTCGAGCTGTCAAGCAAAGAATAGGAGTATTTCGCTTTTCCGAGCGCAAGGCACGAATCACTTCAATACCGCTTTTTTTAGGCATCATCACATCGGTAATGATGAGATCGTAAGTTTCCGAGAGGGCTCGGTCAAGTCCTTCATCACCATCAAAGGCAACATCGACGGTATATTTTTCTTCGCGTAAGCCCTGTTCAAGAAACCGAGCTACTTTCCGTTCATCTTCAATTACGAGTATGCGCATAATCCTTGTATGAGAGATATGAATATCTAAAAAGAACTCTCACCGGCACCGAGTGGTTCGCGCGAAGATACTTATTGAAATCTGCTAAATATATCAAGCTGAAACAAATGCGCTATGACCTCGTTAGCCGATACGATACCTATGTGATAGTTGTGAGCAGGCTTTGCGTTTTATTAGGTTTTGTATTACCCTTTTCGTCGGATATTCTACATGAAAAATAAACGCCTTCTATGGATACTCCTTGCAGTAGTCATAGCCACAATTGCCGGCTGGTTCATCTTCACAGGCGATGCAGTTGATACTTCATCCGTCCTTATCTCACCGAAGGTCGGAACATTTGACATTACTGTAACTACGACAGGCGAACTCCAAGCGAAGAATTCGCTTGAAATACGCGGCCCTGAAGGTGTCCGTCAACAGGGTATCTGGCAGATGAAGATCACAAAGCTTGTCCCCGAAGGCACAACAGTGAAACCCGGCGATATCGTAGCAGAACTTGACCAATCTGAAATAGCTGCC
Organism: Kapaibacterium sp. (SeqCode); assembly: GCA_036522935.1. Taxonomy (GTDB): domain Bacteria; phylum Bacteroidota; class Ignavibacteria; order Palsa-1295; family Palsa-1295; genus DATDEW01. The sequence goes on along the minus strand of DATDEW010000335.1, from coordinate 339 downwards.
AAGATACGCGATGCACAGCTCAATATTCAAAAATCACAAGCCGAGTACACCAAAACAAAACTTGATACAGCCCTTACGCTTGCTGCTGCCAGAGAAGAACTTTCGAACCTTGCATCTTCCCTTGAAGAGAAAAAACTGATAAAAGAACAGTCTATTTATGAAGCTCCGGCTATCCGTAAACAGGTTGACCTTGATTTCGACCGAACCACACGCCAGCAGCAGCAAGCAGGCATCAACTACAAAACAAAAGTGCAGCAAGCTGTAGCAAAGATGCAAAGCGTAGAGGCAGACCTGATGCGCGAGCAACAAAAACTGCAAATGCTCTCTGAGATGATCGCC
>DATDEW010000334.1:0-4446 GCA_036522935.1 Kapaibacterium sp. (SeqCode) | reverse complement strand
GCGGTATAAGTAAAAGGAATCGGTGTACTTTGAGCTTGGTAAGATTGCTCGATCGGTATGAACCAATACTCTGCTCCAAACCCCGGGATCAACTGATATTTTAACCCAAATTCATACTTAGCACTGTTATAATAATACGGCGGTGTTGTACGAAGAGGCTGCGGAAGGATCCATCCCGGAAATTTACTACAATATCCGGCATCAAAAATTCCAGTTCCGGACAACATTTTATACTGCCCTGAAACCCACATTATGGCTTCAACTCCCGGGTTGAGGTTTAGTTTGCTATTGGCTACTTGTTTCTTCTTGGCGGAAACATGTACCGTATCTCTGGGCGTAGTAATACGCCACTGTGCGGCTGCCTGGAGCGAAAGTGTTGTTAGGACAAGTAGGAGAAAACCCCGAAAATATCTTGCATTCATAGCTCGCAAAAAACAATATGCCGAGCAAGGACGTTCGTCCTTCCGGCTAACGAAATTAGTACTGGGGCAGCGTAGAATACGCATACTAATAAACACCAGATGGGACTATTTGTTACACTTTGAGGTATTATTTCATAAACATTGCATTCATAGCTCGGGCAAAAGAAATAGGGGCGCTTCGGACTTCTGGCTCTGATTTCGCAAATGCCTCGTATTTAACGCAGTTGACGCCATGATGGATCGTCTCGCCTACATAACTAAGACCGATCTTCTCTAATACGCGACGGGAGGGGGCATTTTCGGGGTAGGATACACCGACGATTCGCTCCATGGCATGATCATCGAAGCCGTGCCGCAGTACCTCCTTTGCGGATTCGGTGGCGTACCCTTTTCCCCATGCTTCACGTTCGAATAAATAACCAATTTCAATTTCTGATGTACCATCAAGGTATTGGAGACCACATCTGCCGATCAGTCGACGGGATTTCCGCTCAATGACAGCGAATAATCCAAATCCGTGTTCAACAAAATCAGATAGCATTCTCTCGAATCGGAGTCTTGATTCTTCGGCGGTGAGGGCTTTACCCTTTCCGACATATCGCATGACCTCCGAGTCGGCGACTATCGTACTAAATAGATCTAGGTCAGCTTCTGCGAATGGTCGCAGAATCAGCCGCGGGGTGACTAATAATTTCACAACAAAGAAGCGTTAGGGCTTCCTCAACCGGAGAACTACAGCTTGGCTGCCTCGGACGATGTGTTTCACGCCGGTATTACGACCTATAACCTCCGGACTTGTGATGCACACGCCCGACCGGAAACCATAGACTCCGGGATGAGGGGGCGAATGAATACATCATTAAAAACTGCCGCCGCAAGTGTTTGTTACACTACACCTAAAAGAAAAAATGAGGGAAAATTAATGCTGTATAAACAGGTAATATTTCATACATTCGTCGGGCGTATCTCAAGCTCGGAAATCGTCGCACCAATAGGTAAAGATACAGCAAGTTTGACCGTTTCGGCAACATGCCATGCACGGAGCCACTTCTCGGGACGGGCACTTGAGCTTAAGGTTACGTTATCAAAAAAAGGAGTATCAACTGAACCCGGGTAGATGGTAACAACACGGATATTTTCATCGCGAACTTCCAAGAAGAGAGACTGCATCATGCCGCGAACTGCAAACTTTGAGCCGCTATACGCAGCGCCGCCTTTAAAGCCGATCTTTCCTGATACAGAACTGATGGTGATGATAGTCCCTTGTTTCTTCTCGCGCATTTTCGGGAGTGCTGCTTGTGTTGCGAGAAATACACCACGAACATTCACATCCATTACATAGCGAAAATCTTCTTCTGAAAATTCATGCAGCGGATTAAACAACCCAAGCCCTGCATTGTTAACGAGTACATCAATTGTGCCATACTCTTTTTCATATCCGCAAATGAAGTTATTGATAGATGTTTCGTCTATCACATCGACTGCACGGGAGTAGTATTTATGTAATGGGTATTCTTTACCAAGCGTAGATTCGGCAAGCATCAGTTCGTTGATATTGCGAGAGCAAAGACCAAAGTTATGCTGCGAGTCAGTATCCTTTGCGAATATTTCTGCGATGGCTTGTCCGATACCTTTTGAAGCGCCAGTGATGACAATGTTCATATTACAATTTCGCCCCTATACTAAAGTAGAATCTTGGTTTGTTCAAAAGCAACGGTTTCTTATCGTCGTTGGCAAATGCGAAGTTCTCACCAATACCGAAACGAACCAAGCCGATCGGCGTCTTGAAGCCGAATTGTGCACCGATACCATGCACAAATGCAGAGAATTTGATCTGCTCCGGTTCAAGCCACGAGGCACCCAGGTCATAGCGAACAGAGAAGAATGTCGGGAATAGCTGAATGTAAGGCAGCTTAATCTGGTATGTCATACTTCCCTGCACCATTTGCCTACCGCGCTTTTCATATTCGTTGAGTCCGTAAAAGCTATTGATACCACCGAGAGGAAATGACTGAAATTGCAGGAGCGATTTATCAGCCACACCAAGAGCAACACTTGGGATGAGAGTATGCAAACGGGAGATAGTAATGCTCGGAGTGAACTGCGCAAAAAGCTTTGTATAGCTTACTTCACTACCAAGTTGTTTTGACCCTACCTCATAATATGTTTTTAGATATGTACCTTCATTTGGATAGTCAGCATCATCGCGTGAGTCAAAGAGGAACTCTGCGCGGAATGCATTTATCCATTGACGGGGTGTGATAGTGTTCTTTGTTTGAGTTGAAACAGATCGCCATGCTTCGGCACGAAGCTCTGCCGAAAGCGATGCCCTCTTTGCAACCTCACCACCTAAACGAAGCCGTGCACCAATATCATTCGTTTCGCGATTCACGTCAATAATAGTTGACTCTATCTTTCCATCCGGAATATTATTCTCAACATCATACACCGAAATATCCGTGAAGTTTGAATAACCCTGTAAAAGGAATGTGCTAAAAAGACTCAAAAATCGTTGCGATGAAATAGAAGCAACAGCATACCGTGTCAATGATCCGATTCCGCCTTTAATTGAGAACTCTGCATCAAGTCCGAAGATGTTTTCATTTGCAAACTCACCGGAAAAGACTGCGCCGAATTCATTATCTGCAAGCAACCCAAGCCGAAGGACATTCATCGCCCGTTCTTCAACATTGATACGAAGACTTGCTCCGGTCTTGAAACTGCTTGGATTTGTATAGATAAGCGTAGAGTCTTCCGCGATGATAACCGTCAACAAAGTCGGTGCATGCGGCTCATCGACATCGAGACTTGCGAATGAAAAGTATCCGGTTGCTGTCAGGTCACGAAGGCCTTTATCACTTACATCCGAGCGAAATATATCGCCTACCGATAGCGGGAAGATGCGTTTTACCTGTTCCTCGTCAACTACTTCCCCACCCTTGACCGTAACTTCACTAATATATCCTCTATTGATGAACAGCTCTAGGCGGGAATATTTCTTCACAACTCTGACGCTATCCACTCGTGCAAGTGAATACCCCATCAGACGCATCGAATCCAGTATTGACCTGCATATCTGGTCTTTGCATGATATGTTCGATACCGCTGCTCCCCGAAATGCCCTGGTAGCAGTGGCTGTCAACTCTTGCGATTGCTCTCCTGCACCATAGATCTGTAAATTAACAAGTACAGGTAAGAGCGATGCGTTATCAGCGGAGCTGTTCGTTTCTTCCGGTAGTTTTCTTAATGATGCCTTGATAGAGACTAATTCTTGCCGAGCTGCGATTCTTCCTGATTCAATTATCTTTTCAATATTGTTAAAGTCATCTGATGTACGAAGAGAATCGGGCGTGATAACAACATTCGCTAACTCCATCTGTTTATCATTCTCATGCCGCATCATTAACGACACAACCTGATCAGCAACACTGACAGGCGAGTTCACTTGATAACGATGACGTAACGGGCTTGTTGTATTTACAGCAACGATAAACTCTGCACCGGCAGAATCTTTCGCAATATCAACCGGAATATTTGCAAGTAGTCCGCCGTCGATCAACAACGCCGAATCAATGGCTACAGGATTGAACCGAAGCGGTACTGTCGAGCTTGCGCGAAGGGCTGATGTCAGATCTCCTTGGGTAAAGAGTATTCTTTTCCCCGTTACAATATCTGTTGAGAGAGCAACGAATGGAACGCGAAAGTCTTCAATGAAATTATCTTGTGTACCAAGGGGCGAACGGACCGCGTATGAATTCAAGAGCATCGTCAGTCGCTGTCCGCTGGCGATCGCTTTCGGCAAGACTGGTTTGAAGAATCCTGTGAATCGCATCGAGAGTATTGCATTCGATTCGTCTTTGGATAGAAGCGATCGTTCCTTTCGTTTTGAATCGTCTTCAAGATCGAAGACCTCTGCCCAGTCTGTCTCTATCGCAAACTTCTCAAGTTCTTTTGGCGAGTATCCTGCGGCGTAAAACCCTCCGACGACGGCCCCCATGCTGGTACCAACGATAAGATCGGGTTT
>DATDEW010000333.1:0-2711 GCA_036522935.1 Kapaibacterium sp. (SeqCode) | reverse complement strand
CACTAATACTCTCGAAGCGTTTTGCACAAGTATGGTGTGACCAAAACATCGAATCGAAGCCGATGAATCAGATGTCCGACAAAGCTCTACGCGAAGCAGCGGAGAAGCTTCATAAGTGGGAAGTGTTTCCTGCCGGCACTGAAGGCTTCGAGAAAGCTGAGGTAACGGTCGGCGGTGTTGATACCAACGAACTATCGGGCAAGACGATGGACGCGCGCAACGTAGCTGGTCTTTACTTCATCGGTGAAGTAGTTGATGTAACCGGTTGGCTAGGTGGCTACAACTTTCAATGGGCATGGAGTAGCGGATGGGCTGCAGGGCAGGAGGTGTAGCTCATTACTTAAGCACACTTTCGATAACCGATACCTTCTTCCCTTCAACGCTAACCTTTACTCCCATCGGCAATGTCCATTGTCTCGGTACGTGACCGAACGGAAGATTAGTCAGGACTGGTATGTTTAGTTTTTCGAGATGATCTCTAATAGCTTGTTCAGCAGTAAGAGTCGGTTTGGTTTTATCAGGTTCATCGCAGTCTGAAAATTGCCCGAGGAGAACTGCTTTGGCTGATGATAATGCTCCGTTGGCTGCAAGTTGTGCGAAGTAGCGATCAGTACGATATGGAGCTTCTGTAACATCCTCAAAAAGGAATATTCTGTTCTTTAGTGACGGCATATACGGCGTCCCCATCACTGATGAGAAGACTGTCATATTGCCGCCAAAGAGTCGACCCTCAACAATTTCTTTTCTGTTCTTTATAAGTGGGAGACCTTCGCTCTTATCCATCGGAAGTTCACCGAATGGTTTTGTTGAGGTCAATGCTCTCCACATACATTCTTCAGCGAACGGATCAAAGCCATTCCAGATATCAACCCCGGGCATTGGTCCGAAAAAGCATGAAGCAAGCCCTGTCATTTTATGAATTGCAAGGAAGAGCGACGTGGCATCACTATATCCGACGATGATTTTTGGATTACGAGCAATGAGGTCGTAGTCAAGATGCGGAAGAAGGCGAATCGACCCGTACCCACCGCGAAGGAAGAACATCGCCTTGACTTTCTTATCTGCGAACATACGATGGATATCATCGATGCGGTCTTTATCACTCCCTGCAAGATAGCCGTATTCTTTCTCGATAGATTTCCCGAGAGCGACGCGGTAGCCGAGCGACTCGAAATACCGAACGCTCTTATCGATCTTCTGCCGTTTCTGCGGCTTAGATGCAGGGGCGATAAGCCCGATAGTGTCTCCTTTTCGGAGAGCTTGTGCCTTTATCATACTACAAAGAACATTTTCGATTCCGAAGTAGTTAATTAGATATGGAACAAGCCATTGATAAAGTCCGCACCATGCTTGATACTCTTCCTCAAGATGCTACCCTTGAGGATATTCAGTATCATCTCTATGTCATCCAAAAAATAGAACGTGGTCTAAAAGACATTGAAGAGGGAAGAGTAACTCCGCACGAAGAAGTTATGAAAGAAGTTAATTCATGGCTAAAACGGTAGCATGGACTGACAATGCTCGCGAAGATCTTCGCGAGATATTTCATTTTATAAATATCCGAAAGAGGCCGCATTGTTCCTGAATTAGAAGTACATACCATTAGAGAGTTATTTGTCTATCAATATCGAGTACTGTATCAAGTAGAAGAAGCTCGTGTTGTAATACTTGGTATAGCTCATATGTCGCGTGACTTCTCGACGTACTGGAAGTCCATCCAAAATTAAATGTCAAAGACCAACTTCATAGATTACCACGCCCACGTCTACGGAACAGGATACAAGGTTTTGTATCCAAAGTTGGATAATTGCTTGTCAATTGCTGATGTGCAGAAGGTTGTCCTGGCGGCAAGTCAAAAGTCAAAAGTTAAAAGTCAAAACATACTGCTTCGCGGCTGGGATCAGAATAGGTGGGGGGCAACAGGCTTCCCAACTAAAGCAGACATCGACGAAGTTGAATCTGAGAGCCCTGTTGCACTCATCCGTATTGACGGACATGCAATGTGGTGTAACTCGGCGATGCTACGGTTTGTGGGGATTGATAGTAGCTCGGTTTCTCCCGTGGGTGGAGAGATACTTCGTGACAATAACAGCGAACTGACAGGCATCTTGATAGACGAAGCAATGTCGATTGTTTATGATGCACTTCCTCCGCATGATGACGAGACTCTTACGAATATTCTACGCGCCGGACTTCAGGAATTTGCAAAACACCATATCGGAGTACATGATATGGGAATACCTGCCGAGTGGTGGGAGCCATATAAGAAGTTATATGAGGAAGAAGGTGATTCACTTATCTCGTCGTATGTCTTCCTAGATATGACCAAACCCACCGGAAAGAAATTGTTCTTAGAGAAAGTAAATAGTGGGAATTGGGATGATTCAACTCATCCGAAATTGAAACTTGTCGGCATAAAACTCTATCTCGATGGAGCACTCGGTTCACGAGGCGCACATCTTTTTGAAGATTACTCGGATGACCCAGGAAATCGAGGTATTAAACTAATGGACGATGACGAAGCATTGATGCTGATGAATCTCGCCGCCGAGCGTGGCTTACAAATAGCGGTTCATGCAATAGGTGATGCTGCAAACTCAAGAGCACTTGACCTCTTCACAAAAGTCCGTGAGCATATCTCTACCCTCAACCCTGTACCATCACCTCAACTCCGTATCGAACATGCACAGATAGTCCGCCCCGAGGATATC
>DATDEW010000332.1:0-7406 GCA_036522935.1 Kapaibacterium sp. (SeqCode) | reverse complement strand
TCTATTAGATCATCGGCATCTTCCCACCGCTTCATCAAGAATGCGACCGTCGTCTCGGTTACCCGCAAGCTAATATCATAATTGTGATAGTACACCTTGCCTTGCATCAAAGACTTGACCTTCTGAATATGATAAAGCGAACGTTCATATTTCTCCGTATGGAGCATGATCTCTGCGTAGAGAAGCTCTAGGGCTACTTCAAATATCTTAGCACCCGAAGTAAGTATTGCGCTTGCTGCACCATGAAGCATCTCAAATGCGTTATCGTATTGATCAACTTGTATGAGCGAGCGAACATATCCTAAATAGTTAGGGATACCATATTGCTTCCAATTATCAGTCACATCATAAACACTCTTGAATACCTCGTAACTCTTCTGGTGCTGATTGTAAATGAGATAGACTCTCCCCATCCGCAGGGCAAAATATGTTCGCTCGACTTCTGTGAACTCATTCGGATAGGTAGTAATAATACTTTCTGCTTTACCAAGCACAGCGAGCAATGTATCGAGCTTATCCTGACGGTAAGCCGAGTAATATCGTGAACGAGCAAGATAAAAATAATATTTTGCTTTGACATTCTTTGTCCGGTAAAAGCGCGCTTGATCTTTTACAAGCAGAGCTTCCGCCTTCGCCATTTTCTTATCGAGTGTAAGTCTCTTTTCGGAATTAATAAGTACAAGTTGCAGGCCAAGTAATACCGCTGATATTTGCAAGCGATGGTCAGTAATGGGCTCACTACAGGTCTTCGCATACTTAAGCCCATACTCCTGAATCAGTGGTAAATTAATGTTCTCTACCTGTTCAAAATGGATAAGATAGCCAAAGCATCTATTATAAAATTCATTGAGAATACTTCTGCCTGCCTGTGTTTTTAGCAAGCGATCTTCATGGGATCTGCAATAGTGTACAAATAGAGAATAGAGTCGTCGCTCAAAAAGAAATTGTAAGATATCATACCCATGGGTCCGCAAGCATTCGTAGACAAGCTCAAGCAAGGATCGCTCAAGTTTATACAGATAGTTTCGGGTAATGTTCTCCCGCTCGCAAAGCTCTTGCAGGTTCTCTTTTGTGCCGCCTGAGAGGTAGTAGTCAAGGAGCATCTTCTCGCGCGGAGAAAGAGGCAGCTTTGCTACTTCTGCACATTCAGTTTCGTGCAGACTAACGAGAAGTGACTGGAGCATGTGTAGATCGGATTACACAGAGACCATATTTTATGCAGCTTCTTCTATTAGACTCTTCTTTGTTTCCAATACTTTCATTAACCCATTAAAGGCATCTTCGAACTTCTTGACACCATCTAATTGAAGTTCTGCCGCAACCTGCTCGGTATCAATACCAATTGAAAGCAGCGTAGCAATGAGAGATCGAGCTTCAGATAGACCGTCTCCAAGAGTATTTGCCGCTACACCATGGTCACCGAATGCCGCGATCGTATCGTCGGGTACTGTCGTTACTGTGTGAGGACCAATAAGCGGTTCAATATACATGACATCCCGGTATGAAGGGTTCTTTGTACTTACCGAAGCCCAGAGGCACCGTTGGGTATGCGCTCCTGCATCACGCAAGTCATCGAAATCAGAGCCAAATATCCGGCTGTACCGCTCATAGGCAAGCTTCGCATTTGCATTCGCAGCTTTCCCTGCCAGATCAGCATATTCGCTTCCCTTGGATTCAAGAAGTTTATCTACATTCGTATCAACACGTGAAAGAAAGAAACTTGCTACCGAACGAACACGTGTGATATCATCGCCGTTGTTTTGTCTGTCACGTAAACCGTCAATATATGCTTTTGCGACCTGTTCGTAGTTCTCAATACCAAAAAGTAGCGTGACATTGACATTAATACCTTCACTGATCGCAGCGCGAATAGCAGGAAGCCCTGCCGGTGTACCCGGTATCTTTATCATTACGTTCGGACGGTCAACGACCTTCCATAAATGTCTTGCTTGTTCAAGAGTTTCATCCGTAGTATGGGCTAAACGAGGATCAACTTCAATGCTCACGAATCCGTCGTTGCCGCCGGTAGCATCATAGACTGATCGGAGAATATCACAGGCATTACGAATATCATCGGTTGTGAGCTTCTCATAGATCTGGGTTGTCGACTTTCCTTGGTCAGCTAAAAGACGAATATCATCATCATACTCGGAGCTTTTTGCAATGGCTTTCTCGAAGATAGCAGGGTTAGAGGTAACGCCTCGCAGATCAAGATCGGCGATCATTTTCTGCAAACCACCGCTTGCTATGAAGCCGCGACTAATATTGTCATACCAAAGACTTTGACCAAATGATGAGACAAGTTTCCAAGGATTTTGCATAGAGTATCGATAAAATAAAAAGCCCTCGTTTAGAACGAGGGCTTTTGAAAAGAAGTGTCGTAACTTTTTACTGGATGAAGTAACGAACGGCAATACCTGCCCAAGCACCACTGGCTGTCCAATCACGGTCAGTTGCATCTACCTTTGAAAGCGGCAGATCATACCCGACGGTTGGAGTAGCTATCCACTGGGGTGACAATGGTATGTCGTATGTGAACATAGGACGTAACCCGATTCTCATGCTGTTCGCCTGTTCTACTTCCGATGACTCTGTCACCGTTTGAGAACCGGTTACTGCGGAAACAGTAACGGTCTTGTTCAACGTGCTTGCAAGTTTAATACCAACAGTAGCAACGAGTGACAAACCGGGACCAACCGGAGCAGGACCTTCAACGAAATTGTATTTATACCCTACGTTAAGCAGCATATATGTCAGGTCAGCGTTTACGCTTGTCTCTATATTGCCGGGTCCTGTTTCTCCGTTAACCTTCGTAGGAACATCTGTACGGTTAGCATTATCAGAGGTAAAGGCAGATGACTTTGAGTCATAAATTGCCTCAACAATGACAAAATTCTGCATACCGGACCCAAGCGGAAGCTCGGCGGAAATACCGACGAACGGTGCCACACCTGAGCCATTCTCTGCCATAAAGCAGGTCGGCTCGGAGTTGAGGATCGGGAATGCTGCTGTTCCGTATGTTACAAGGTTCACACCGCCTATAGGTCCAATAAGGAATCCCCCGCTAGACTCCGGTGCCAGAACACCAGGATCAAATTGGGCGAAGGCATTGTGGACTCCGAAGATGGCAGTACACGCAAATACACAACTAAGTAGTTTCTGTTTCATATACATTGTTCTCGAAAAAAGGGTCACTAAATTACGTTTTTTTACACTTAATGGTTCACAATTAATTTACCGCTTGTTACGGCTCTCTCAAGAGCCAAACGATAAATGTATGCTCCGCTTGGCAGCTTTGAAGTGTCATAGCGGACTTCATACGCCCCGGCGGGGTGCATATGTCTGTCAACAACAACAGCTGCTACATTACCAAGCTCATCAACAAGCTCAAGTTTCACATTCCCCTGGAAGCGTGTTGCATAACGGAATGTCACAACACCACCTGTCTGTGAGGTTACCGGGTTCGGACTTGCCGGAGATATTATCGTCGGTACTTCTCCGTTCATCATGCGAACCATAGTAGTATCACCACACTGATAGACGAGTTCTGTTGCTGTATTATTACCCTGTACGGTTACACATGCTCCGACCGGGGTCGTAGCATTTTGTGCGAGCTGAACAGATGTCATCATTACAGTGGTCGCTTTCTCTTTTGCAAGCTTTGCATCAAAGAATATTTCACCAAGATTTGTCGCTCCGTCAGCGAGCGGTGTGTTGCTCGTGAGAATGAGTGTCAGTGTGCCCGGTGCTCCCCCTATACCGTTGACAACATTCGAAGCAGGGTCAACTGACCATCCACCTTGAAGATTGCGGACAGCGGCAACTACGTTATTATTTGGTATATCCAAGATATCAGTGTTGTACTGATATGTTAATGTGATACGACGGATATCTGCCTGATCAAGATTGCCGATATTTGGATCTTTTGTGACAGAGAAATCTATCGGAAGAACGATGTTGTTATCTCCGGCAAGAACCTGCTGGTCTGCAATAGCAAATAGCGAGCTAACATTCGTTACCATTCCGTCTGAAGAGCCCATCACCATTGCCGTCATGACCGAGTCGAGCCCGCTAGGCAGTGTTACTGTCACTTCAGCTGTAGCAGTATAGCTGCGTGCACCGACAGAAGCTGTCGGTAGGAATGTAACAGGCACAACTACATTTGATCCCGGAGCGATAAGGGGTTGAGCAGGCATTGTGGCAACAAAGTTTGCCATATCAACGCCATTGACTGCAACGCTCTTGATCGGTATTGATACTGACCCAAGAGGGTTCGGATTCGTAACCGTTACGTTGAGATTATTTGTCGCACAGGAGAATGTAAGAGGTGCACTTCCCCCTTGAATTGTCGGTCCGCCAAGAGATGTACCGCCTTGAGAAGCAAGTACAGCAAGAGGCATACCGCAAGCATTTCCTGAAACTATAAAATGCTGATTCTGGACAGGATCCGGTCTGAACGCAGGATCAAATTCTACATCCATGATCAAACATTCATTTTCAGCAAGCTTGATCGGGAATGCTGTATATGTAGTAGTACCTACACGATATCCAATGATGGCAAATGCGTCTTGATATGTTCCCGGGGCTTCAGTTACGTTAAAGATCGTTAACGTATCTTTTGCATTATTACATACCTCAAGTGTTCCGCTCTGCTTTGAACTACCGAATGGGACAGTAGCAAAACCGGCGCTATCTTTGGTGACAACCATGTCGCGATAAATAGCATTTACCGTAGCAGAGGCACTATTGGTCGTGTCATTCGTATTGCTGATCGCAAAAATATTGGCAGTATAGAGACCCGCTGCATTTGCAGGCGGGTTAAAAGTAATAAATGCATTAAACTCTTCCCCAGGTTGCAATGTGATAGGCAGTGTAACCGTCTGCCCCCCAGAATTTGTATAGGTAGGTGTTGTAAAGTTTGGATCACCGGTAACTATAACTTTATCGATCGTTAATGGGGCAGATCCTGTATCGATCACTCGGAACACAAATGGCACCTGTTGGTCACACTCCATTGAAGTTACTACATCTTTTATTGTAACACCAGCCGGCGCGATTCCGCACCCGTAGAGCACACCGGTTTTGTCTCCGGCTTCAAGTGTAGTGACATGCACTAGAGTTTGGAAATTCCCTATCTTATCGGCGATAAATGATACTTCGAACTTCTTCTGTCCATTAAACCCGTTCTTTGCAGGAGGGATAACATACGGAAGAGTATTCGATGCGGGATTAAGAGGGTCAAACCCAAAATGAGCAACATCATCTACTGTTATATTTTGAATCGTAAGTGGCTGCGTAGAGGATGTATTCGTCACTAAGAGTTCTGTTTTGAATACTTTCTGCCCGACCAAATTACACTTGAAGTCATAGCCGGAGACTACAAAATCAGGCGCTCCGCCATTACCGACCAAAACAACTTTCTGTATAGAACATCCATCATCAAGAATAAGAGTGTCTGTGACGGTTGTCAACGTCTTCGGTTCAAATGATATCTTAACTTGTCGTGAACCACCAACGGGGATATCAGTGGTGATGGCACTATCTATTTTAAATCCTTTATTACCGAAGAATAATTTCAGATCCTCAATAGTATATGGGATTTGCCCTGTGTTGGTGATAGTCACATACTGACTGATCGGCTGCCCTGTTGTTCCTGTACCGTAGTTAACAAGTTGGGGTTGTATATCAGCGAACATTGGCTTATAGACACTAGTGACAGTTGTTCGATTACCGGAAAAATCAAGCATCGTAACAACGAGTTTGGCTTCCTTGCTTGGATCAATAACACACATTGAGTAGAAAGAGGAGTCGTCGGCAACACCGGGGTTAAAGCTTGGATCCGGAGTATAGTACATATTTATGTTACTATCGACAACCATATCGGAGAGACGCGTTGCCTGAGGGATAAGATGGTTATCTGATGTTCCGACCTCCGCACAATAGCAATCACCGGTTATTGAGACGAGTGGTGGGATCGTATCGGGGTCATTAAACGTACGAATACCCAGAGCCCCACTCCAAGCGTATGAATCATAGCTGCCATATCCATAGACATACACGCCAACTCCTGAATCACTTTTTACATAGTGCGTACCCTGATTAAGAGAACGAACACGGAATGCCGTGTATGCAGAGAAGGGGATCTTCATTCTATTAGTCGCTTTATACTGGGCGATCGGCTGACCATCAAAGGTAGTATTCGTGATCGCATTATCATGGACGATAACATTTGCATAGTTACTGAATCCGGTGCCAGTAGAAATGGTAGGGGTTTGGAACACAACTTCCGGAGTAAACTGCTCAATAGAATTCACCACTACCATAGCTGGGTCGCCGATACCGGCATTGTCATTGCCTTGATCGTCTTGCCATGTCGTCGAATTGATGTATTGAGCGACTAGGAACGGGGCATCACTGGTAAAAGATGAAGCATCTGATACATCCGGGCGAAAGAACGGCTCATATTTTTTAGAAAGCACACAAAATACAGCGCCGTTACGATAGATCGTTTGCCCATCTTTCGAAGCAATAATTAGGAATGTATCCCCTCCTCTTCGATTGGCAAAAGGAACTGTTGCATAATTTTGTGCCCATGTTCTGATCGGAGGGATCATATCACAGATATGATCGCAGTAAGTGTAGTCTCCTGGTACATTGGGACACTGGGAAGCACCTACAACGCCTATCGGTTTATTCGATTTGATATACGTACCGGTAAAATCAAAATGATCAAGGTCTTCAGCGAGGACGGCTTGATATTGCACAACTTGTCCGCGGTTGAGAACCTCAGTGAACATTACGCCTTTCTTATGAAGTACAGTTGTTGGCTCTCCTTCTGTGCGGATGTCCGTTGTCGGTGTGATCTGGATCACAGTATTATCCTGATTTGCTACTAGGCAGAATTCGGAAGGGTAATCATAAGTGAAATTGCCGAACCCCTCAAATAACGAACCGTAAGCGGCAACGACATACTCTGTACCCCAACCGATCGTAGGTATGATATACATACCATCCGATGTAGCAGGATTACGTGAGAGCAGATATGCGGTTATATCCGCATCGTTGGACCATACTCGTATAGCCTTATCTTCAACGACACCACTTGTAGTAACTTCCCAACCAAGTGGAATAAAAAATGATGAAACCTCATATGCATTGATCGGGAAACGGTAAGTAGTACCACCGGTAATGGCAACATTTACTGTTGTCTTATTCGGGCTCGTTACGTAGAGCTGATAATATTTTCCGCCTTGACTCTCGTAATTTTGAGCCATGGTAAACCACAGGTCTCTGCCCATTGATTGGGTCTTATCTTTTGATTTCTTAACAACAGTATGCTGGATACGAGGATTTTGCGCAAACAAAGGCAACGCAAAAGCCATGAGGACTATAGCTAAGATCGAACG
>DATDEW010000331.1:0-4631 GCA_036522935.1 Kapaibacterium sp. (SeqCode) | reverse complement strand
CTGGTGGTGAGCCATTTGGTGCAAGCTGTGAGCCGATCGTCTGGTTTGGTGATGGACTTCTCCCGGCAGGTATCACTCATTTCCGATGGTCATATAGACGTCTTGGCTCAAGCGGCTCATGGATAGCACTTGATTCGACGGTCGTAAGGCATTACGCAGAGATTCTTGCAGATACGACTCTTACGTTCAAGCCGTTCTTACTTGGACCTGACCCGGCATTAGTTGGACAGAATCTATTCAAGATACGCCCCAAAGATGCACCGATGGGACCGGGAGTTGTTTCGAGCTCTTGGGCACCGGAAGTGGATTCTCGCACTAACACAGCAAGTGGATATTTCCTGACACACCTTTTGAGCGGCGGCAACGCTGCCACCGGGGCAGGGAAATATGAGTTAAAACTGGAGTTCTTCCATGCAGATGGTTCGCCCGTGAACCTGACAGCAGAAGGAGTACTCTTAAAGACTCCGACAGGTAATGCACCGTTTGGAATTGGTACGGTCCCGACACGACAGCTACCGACCGACCCTGCATTCCCGTTCGATCCGCAGGAAGAACATGTCATTCGTACAGGAGGGGATATTACTGCATTCCGAATGGTATTACATGTCGATAATAATCCTTGCTTTGGTGCAATTGATAGCGTAAGTGTAAATGGTGTTCCTGCCGGTCCCTGTGGGTTCATAGAATATAACCCGCTCTCACCGAGTTTGGCTGCACATCAAGTTCATATTGGGTTCACTGCGCGGCATCCGAATGACTTCGCTACCTTCGACTTCTCAATATCCAAAGGAAGCATTGGTGTTGTCGAAAGTACGGATGGACCGACGGGTCCAACCTATGTCGGCACCTACGCACGTTCTCCGCTAAGTCATTTCACGACGGATATCGAAGCATTGACGCTCATTAATGCAGGAATTCCTTGCCCGGACGGACGTGCAGCGTTTAGCGAAAATCTCGCTGTCTATGCAATGGCTACAGACGGATACGGTACACTAACCTATCTGAACTACTCACCGGGCGCTGTAGCATTTGCTCTCGAACCTGAATAGTCCCCATGCCATGGAGATACATAAGTAAGGCAAAATGAAAGCAAACAGGTGCTGTTTCCATTCGAAATGGAGACAGCACCACTTTTATACAATTTCAGTCGTATTTTCGTAGGATGAAGATACGACTTGCTTTTCTTGCTTTACTAATACTCTGTTCATCAGTTATCTATGCGAACATGGCAAACCCCATCCGCATTGGTGATCGAATCGGTGAGCCATCTGGTGAGCTTCACAAGCTGCACATTGAGCGAGAGAATCTTACGCTCGATCTTCGACCTGCTGCTAAGAAGGATCCTGCTCATATAGAAGCGCACTATTTCATCCGAAATGATAGCTCTGAGCGAAGTGTCGATCTCGTCTTTATCGGAGTGAATATTGAAGACGGTAACTATGAAGTTCTCTTTGACGGAGTACCCGTCAGAACATTTGTGGTTGCTGATTCTACACTCCCGAACGAATGGTTGCTCCCTGATTCCGTTTTAAATTCGTTTGAAACAGATCGAAAATACAAACCTAGGAAAATACAGCAAAATAATTCGCTACGGTTTACGCTTGTTATTTCTTCCGGTAAGCACACTATTACTGTCCGGTATAAAGCAGCATTGCGCCAGAATGTATCACGGCTTCCTGTAATAACATGGTATTGCGGTTATATACTTTCGCCGGCAAAACAGTGGTCAAGCTTTGGCTCACTCCATACTACTGTTCTATTGCCAGAAGGTTGGGAAGCAGAGTCAGAGCCGGGGATGATACGAAGGGGTGATTCGCTGGTAGGGGAGTGGGATATTATTCCCAAAGATATTATGACTGTTACCTTGCATGAACAGATATCATTCTTTCTTGCATTCGCTGATGATGGCATCCCGATATTGACGCTCTTGCTTTGTGTGATCATCATCATTCGCTTTGGACTGAAGATAGGGAAGAGATACTCCGCAGGAGAAGCGACACTTTCCCGTTCTGTCTTCAGTGCTTCAGCGGTTTCTATCTCAATACCGATCATCGTGCTTATCATGAGCGGATTTATTCGCAGTTGGCTTCTTGATCTAGCAGCAGGGATACAGAAGGCAGGCAGTTATGATTACGGTACTATAATCGGTGCAGTTCTCTTTGCTCCGTATATGGTTATTCTTTCGTTCATTCTTATCTCGGTGCTTGCGGTAGCAAAGTATGTATTTTTCAGAAGGAAGGTGTTGAAGGGGACTTAGTAGAAAATATTTTCAATCATTCGCTATGTAAAATCTTCCATCTGATAGCTCGGCTACATTTCCGAGCGAGTCTTTTACTTGCCCACAGAATCTCCCAAAAAGAGAATCAAGATTCGTATATGCTTTGATCGATGTTTGACCACTGACCGATCTGTAGATACTTCTTTTCCCAACCTCAAGACTATCAATGATTATTGTACAGCCATATGAGTTAGAATCGATAGATTTATTTCCCCAACTATATGTCCCGGTGGTGACACCCTTCCAATGAAGTTTCAACGAAGTATATGCTGTTGGACCACTTGCTGAGTAAGAGACCGATATTATTTCATACTTAATTGTCCCGTCAAAATCTCTTTCGTATATTTTTGTTCCTGAATTACCCACTTGCTCAAGGTCAAAGAGTATGCCGTTTAGCTTGAACGATGTACTATGATCGTTCGTAACAATACCAGTACAACTTGATGAGGTCGGAGTATCTTCTGAACAACCAACAAAGAGCAAGATAACGGCAAGGCCTAATAGGATATTTTTCATAAAATGGGATGATACTGTAATAATACAAAAATAGTATCAACGAAGACCCCATCTACTAAAAATGCGTTTAAAATAACAGAGGACAGTTTTCACTGTCCTCTGTATTATGATATCAATAGACTCAACTATTTCTTCATCGCATCTTCGGTTTTCCTTTTTAGCTCACCGGCTTGGTCGACGACCTTTCCGGTCTTTTCAAGCGTTTCCGCTGCTTTTTCAAGATCATCTTTTGCCGGTGGTGTAGCCGACTTTGTGTTTGTTCCGCTGGAGCGAGTTGCACCCTGCTGTGTTACCTCAGCAACGGCTATCTTCATCTTTGCAGCAAGCGAAGGATCCTTCGCCGCTTCGATAAATGCTTCGCCGGCTGTGCCTTTAGCATCAGCAAGCATTAGTACTTCGACGATCTTCATCTTATCTGTTGCGATCATCTCGGCAGCATTCGTTGTATCTGGGGTTTTCTCTGCGCACCCGATGATTAGAACAGATGCTACTGTGAGTAATAGGAGGTTTTTCATTTTTATATAGTATTGTTTAATGTTAAAGACCAATGTTTATATACAAATATACGACATTTATCGCCGAATGGAACTCCCCACCCCTTAAATCCCTTATATTGCCTCAATTCTAACTCTTTATGGCAGACGAAAAACTGACGACGCGGGAAGCTGATTTTAGCGCATGGTACAACGAACTGGTCGAACGGGCACAACTTGCCGAGCACTCGCCGGTTCGCGGGTGTATGGTCATCCGCCCGAATGGCTATGGTATTTGGGAGCGCATTCAGCAGAATCTTGACAAGATGTTCAAGGATACAGGGCATGAAAATGCCTATTTCCCGCTGCTTATCCCGCAATCGTTCATGACAAAGGAAGCCGAGCACGTCGAGGGCTTTGCGCCGGAGCTTGCTGTGGTAACCCATGGCGGCGGTAAAGAGCTTGAGGAGCCGCTCGTGATCCGCCCGACTTCGGAGACGATCATCTACACGATGTTCGCAAAGTGGGTACAAGGGTACCGCGATCTGCCGATTCTCATTAACCAATGGGCAAATGTGTTCCGTTGGGAGATGCGTACGCGCTTATTTCTGCGTACCGCCGAATTCCTTTGGCAGGAAGGGCACACTGCACACGAAACCGAATCCGAGGCAGAAGCAGAGACGCTGAAGATGCTCGGAGTTTACCGGACATTTGCGGAGGAGTTTATGGCAACGCCGGTTATCACCGGTCGCAAGACCGATAGTGAGCGTTTCGCTGGTGCACTACGAACCTACTGCATCGAAGCAATGATGCAGGATAACAAAGCATTACAGGCAGGAACGAGCCATAATCTTGGGCAGAACTTTGCGAAAGCATTTGACTTGAAATTCCAAGGACGTGACGGCACAGTCCAATATGCATGGAATACCTCATGGGGTGTCTCGACGCGCCTTGTCGGAAGCATCATTATGACACACTCTGATGATACAGGGCTTGTACTACCACCACGCCTTGCTCCGAACGTTGCTGTCATTGTACCTATTTATAAGAACGATGAAGAGAAAGCAACAGTCTTGGAATTTGCTGATAAGGTATTTGCTGATTTAAAGTCGAAGGGTTTCCGAGTGAAGATGGATGCCCGCGATAATATGTCGCCAGGCGCGAAGTATTATGAGTGGGAGCTCAAGGGGATACCGATGCGTATCGAGATCGGTCCGAAGGATGTGGCTGGGAACACCGTCGTTGTTGTTCCGCGCATCACTATCGAATCCGAAGAAGCTCCGAAGCCAGGCAAGAAGCAGAAGCTTTTTGTAGGCGTGGATTCTCTTTGTGATAAGATAGAAGACTTATCGGTTGCAATGCAA
>DATDEW010000330.1:0-6054 GCA_036522935.1 Kapaibacterium sp. (SeqCode) | reverse complement strand
CAACTACAAAAGATATCCTTGTCGGAATGACCAAGGATAATACTAGCTCTGACGTGAATGCGGTTTGTTCTATTACGCTAATAGATGCAAGGGGAAGAAAATTATATGTTGGGAAGGCCACTCCATTTATCGAAGGTAGGTCAGAGACTGTTATTAATACAGATAGCCTTGCAGCAGGAAGCTACTTCGTCATCCTCACTTACACCAAAGGCAAAGAAACACGGGAGTTTTCGCGGCTGTTGACCGTTACTAAGTAGCTTCAAATATTGCTACTGTGCCCGAAAAAAAATACGTCTTATTCGTTAGTTATTATTTCCCACCTGCCGGCGGTCCCGGGGTGCAGCGTGTCGCGAAGTTCGCTCGCTACCTCGGCGAGTTTGGCTGGACACCTATCATGCTCGTGCCCGAGAATCCTGAATACCAAGCGCTTGACGAGTCGTTAGCAAAAGAACTTCCCGCTGACCTTATCATTCGTAAGGCACGTATCTTCGAGCCGTATGACCTTTACCGTAAGTTCACAGGTGTGAAGAAAGGTGTGTCGCTAGATGTTGCTGTCAATAAGCGTGGTGCGAAGAAATCATTTACACAACGTGTAGCAGAATTTATCCGCGCAACATTCTTTATTCCCGATGCACGTATCGGCTGGTACAAGAATGGTGTCGCCGAAGGTATGAAGATAACCAAAGAGTATCCTATCAGCATGATATACTCTTCGAGCCCGCCGTATACCGTCTCGCTTGTGGCTAGGAAGATAAGTAAGCTATCGGGTATCCCGTGGGTTGCAGGTTTTCGCGATCCGTGGACGGGCTTTGAAAGCTCAACACCAAACCGCTGGTTCTTACCGAAAGCAATTGATAAAAAACTCGAACGCTCTGTCTTTACCGATGCAAAGATGGTTGATGTTGCATGGGAAGGTATCAGAGAAGATGTTCGCGGCAAATATCCGGAGATACCTGCATCAAAGTTTGTGCATATTCCGAACGGGTTTGACAGTGCCGACTTCCCCGAACATGATATTACTAAACGAGCGATTCGCCAACGAGGCGAGAAGTTCGTTATCACCTATTCCGGCTCTCTCTACGGTCCGCGTAACCCAAAAACATTTCTCGAAGCGATACAAAAACTCATCGCTTCAGGAGCAGTAGAAAAAGAAAAACTGCATCTTCGTTTTGTCGGAAGATTTGGTCCGGATATTCATGAGATGCTTGATGCACCTGCAGTCGTGTCTATGGTAGAGAAGATAGATTATGTCGCTCATTCGCGAGCCGTAGAACTTGTACAGGATTCCGATGCGCTCTTGCTTATAGTAGATGATACGGCAACAGTGGGTGCAATTGTCCCCGGTAAAGTGTATGAGTATCTCGGTGCGATGCGACCGCTCATCGCTTTCGCTCCGCCTGATGGTGCAATAGGTGATCTTCTGAAAGAAACTGGCGGCGGAAAAGCAATTGCTCAAAGTGATGCAGATAGTGCAGCTGCTTACATTAAGACTCTCTACGATGCATGGGGGCGTGGAGAACAAACCAGCAGCGTAATGAAAACAGACATCATCTCCAAATACGAACGCCGCGAAGAGACTCGTCGTCTTGCTGAAGTATTTGATTCGCTTGTGAAGTAATGTTATGGGATGAAGCCATACGAAACGCAAGCCGCTCATTGCATGATGAGGGGATCGACGACGCAGAATTAAATGCAGAGTTACTTGCCGTTCATCTCAAGGGTGAGTGGAAGAGATCAGATATGGCGCGTTATATGCAAGACCCACTCACACCGGAAGAAGAAGTTGAGTATGAGCATCTAATAAACCGACGAATTGCACATCAGCCGCTTCAATACATCACCGGCGAGACAGAGTTCTTCGGACTTCGGCTCTTTACTTCGGCTGCCGCTCTCATTCCGCGTCCTGATACAGAAGTCCTTGTTGAAGCAACTCTCGAAGAGATCGCATCGCTATCAAAAGAAAATGTTCGCATTCTTGATATTGGCACAGGTTCCGGTGCGATCATTTTAGCATTAGCTTCTGGACTTAAACGAAGTGAATGTGTAGGTATTGACATTAGTAATGAAGCACTTACTCTTGCAGAGCGAAATAAAAACCGGCTTGGTCTTACAAATGTATCATTTACAAACAAGAACATCTTTGACAATATTGAGCTTGGCTCATTTGATGTAATTGTTTCGAACCCCCCGTACATTTCAACTGATGAAATGCGTCTGCTCGGCAAAGAAGTGATTGACTATGAGCCACGCATTGCCCTGACCGATGAGTCAGACGGATTAACTTTTTACAAAGAAATCATACAGAAAGCGACCGGTCCGCTATTGAACGATGGCGGCTTGCTTCTATTTGAAGTTGGTTTTGATGCAAGTTGTCACGTAGCTGCACTAATGAAAAATGCCGGTTTTCAGGATGTAGAATTGACAAATGACCTTTCGGGAATCGGGAGGGTGATTTGTGGGAGAAAAAATCTGGATTCACAGATGTAACAAACGTATCCGATGCGACTTCTTATACAGCGAGTTTCGAGAGCAAAAGTGACCGTTTCCGGTGAGATCACCGGAGAAATTGGTCAAGGCTTACTCATTTTTGTCGGAATTGGTCACAATGACGACATCGCCCGTGTCAAGGAAATGACAGAAAAGGTCATAAAACTGCGGATTTTTGAAGATGAAGCAGGAAAAATGAACTTGGATGTAACTTCAAGGGGCGGAAGCGTTTTAGTAGTAAGCCAGTTCACACTTTATGGTGACGCTCGAAAGGGTAACCGCCCCAGTTTTATTGATGCGGCGCGACCTGAACAGGCAAAAGAGCTCTACGATAGGTTTGTTTCAGAACTTCGAGAAAAAATGGGCTCTGAAGAGGTAGCCGAAGGGCAATTCGGGGCGATGATGGACGTCGAACTTGTTAATGACGGGCCTGTAACCATTTGGCTGGAGTCGTAGTTAAAATTAGACGGATTTTTTAAATTTTTCATTCACACTAACACTATGAATAACATCTCCCGTATCATAGGCGGATTATTATTCGTCATGCTGTTTTGCACAGCAACAACTTCACGCGCCCAATACTGGCTTGATGATTGCGGCGGGACAGGTTCTATCATTCATGAAAATAATGCAGGCCAAGAATTTCTGCTTTGCTATATGCAGAATGAGCTTCCATCATGGGCTGATATTAATGCTACGTATCAGGATGTGTATCTTGCGGCTTTAGATGAGGTTGATGATGATGGGACTGTCACCGTTACAATTACCTGTAAAGCATTCCCAAATTACAGAGAAGTTCTCAAACTTTCAAAACGTGGCTCCATAACATATCATATCAGCAGGGTACTCAGCCAGTTCGTTCTTATCTACTCGAATGAGGTCGTTGACGATATGGTGGTTAGGGTTACGTCTTCGCAGCCCATAGTTTGCTATGGTATGAACCATAAACAATTCACGGCTGATGCTTTTCTTGCACTTCCTCGTAACGTGGCAGCTATGGAATACATGGTCATGTCATATCCGAACTCAACATTAAGCTCGGATGATGGCAGACAAAGCGAGTTTGCCGTTGCGGCATTTGACGATAATACTGTCATAGAGATAATACCAAGTTGTGATACACGTGCTGGCTCTGCTAAAGGGACAGTAATGACATTTGTTCTTGATTCCGGACAATGTGTACAGGTACAAGCATCCGACTTTAATCTTACGAATGACCTGACAGGTTCACGTATCCATTCGTTGAATTACCCTGTTGTCGTTTATGGCGGACACGTGCGCGCAGAAGTACCGGCCGGGTTCAGGTACCCGCAATCAGAAAGCACAAGCCGCGACCATCTTTGCGAATCATTACCACCTGTAAGTACGTGGGGACATAATTTTATTTGTAATACGTTCAAAAATGCTGATGTAGTATCCGGTGATGTCGTTCGTGTTCTTGCTAGTGTAAATAATACCGTCGTTAAGATAAATGGCGTAGTATGGGGCAGTCCGCTTGCTGCCGGTGCACATCGTGACACGATGATAAAGAAAACTGTCGCTATCGAGACATCTGAACCGTCACTTGTCGGTATGTTCGCACATACAACAGAAGTCAACAACGGATTAGGTGACCCGTTCTTCGCTGTTATCCCGCCACTTAACCAAACGTACAACGATTTTACATTCTTCATAAGCGAGGATGAAGGATATAATGATAACAATTATGTAATAGTTGTGAGCGAGGTAAGCGGAATTGGAAACGTAGAACTTGACGGTGTCAAGATCCCGGCAATATCATTCCAGAACATCCCGACTGCACTCGGTGGTAAGAATTATGCGATCGCTACACTCAATGTTCTTGCCGGACCACATCGTGTTTATACGCCGAACATGGCTAATAATGGTGTGACTATACTCGCTTACGGCTTCGGGAATGTTGATTCGTATGGTTATACTGCAGGGGCGCTATTAAAACCCCTTCAGGGTATTATAGCCGATGACTTTACTTTCGCAGGTGTCCCGCCGGGAGAAACCCCTCGCTCGGAGATCCGCTTCAGAAGTATGCTCAACGAGAAAGTATGGCTCGATAGTGCAGTGATGACGAACATATCAAACCCACGCTACACAGTTCGAACGAAGAAGAATATCGCGTATGATATTTCAAGCATGACAGCAGGTCAGAAACTCGCTGTTGAAGTTGAGGCATTTCCTCCACCGGATGAAATACTCTTTGGTGAGATGACAGTACATCATCATACAACCAAGTGGCGCGGACTTCGCCCGGCAACGGTTCCGTTCGTCATCTATCCGAAACAAGCGGCAAGTGTGAACGAGGATCAGTTCGCTGATAGATCGGTCACAGTTTACCCAAACCCTGTCATTGGAGATAATGGCTCTGTCACGCTTCGCGTAGAAGGTTCGACGAGCGTAAAGCTTCGTCTTTATGATGCAACCGGAAGAGAAGTGCTTACTATACCTTCTCGCCGGATCAGTTCAGATGAGACAGTGAACTTCCCGACACGCGGACTTGCATCAGGAAGCTACGTGCTTGAAGTTTCTATGCCGGAGCTTAATCGCACCGAGCGCAGACATATACTCATTCAGAAGTAACATTTTTTACGCACTGCATACTTTGTGTATGCAGTGCTGTGATCTTTGCTCCCCGCATCACAGTATAGTTGATGTGAACAAAAGAAGAACGATAGAGTTGTTGTTGCATGCCCTTGTTCAGGGGCTTGTGCTAAGTGTGTGCCTTCTCTCTACGAATGCGACATCTGTATTAGCGCGTGAGCCGCGTGCAACAATAAAGAACGACAAGTTTAAGCGTATTGCAAAACCGCTCGAAGCCGGGAAGCCGGTTGTGCCTGTTGTTTCTTCAAAGGTAGCTCCGAAGATTATTCCGATTCAAACTCCGCAAGCTATCCCAAAGCCGCGATATAAAACATCGGGAAGAGAATTCTATATAGTATTTCTTTCAACGATAGGTAATGACCCAACTAACAGTCCATCCCCAAAGACTGTCTACGTCGTTTCTCGTTCGCATACACGCGGTAAAATTTCCCATGTTGGCGGCTCATGGAGTAAATCGTTCGAGTGTAACCCGAAAGTAGCTACACCTATTACCCTTCCTTCGTGGGCGACGATGGATCGGCTTGAGATGGAAGTAAAGATCCCGCGCATGTTTACGATCACTACTGATGATGACGTTGCGGTCTACGCAATGTCATTGAATTATTTATCGAGCGACGGTTATCTTGTTCTCCCGAAAGAAGCACTTGGTACAAACTATGTCGTTTCAAGTCTTCGCAATGCACTTTGGTATTACCAAGGAAATATTGCGCCACAGACAGCGAATGCGAATGTCCCTCGTAGCGAGTTCGGTGTTGCCGCGACGGAGAATGGCACCGATATAACCATTGAGCTAACAGCAGATTCGTGGAGTGGGAGGTATAAAAAAGGAATGCTTCACACCTTTACACTTAATCGCGGCGAAGTCATTCAGTTCTCCGCACGTGATACCGGCATGAAGGCATTGGTAGATTACTATGATTCGGTCAACGACATCTATGTTCCAAAGATGTCATG
>DATDEW010000329.1:0-7232 GCA_036522935.1 Kapaibacterium sp. (SeqCode) | reverse complement strand
AAAAGGAGCGGCCTATCTTGAAGCATCCACCGGCAAACCGATATGGGAGCATGAGTGGGACTATGATTATGAAGCCGTTGATTATGTGCCGCGTATAATCGGTAACAACCTTATATACTGTATGGATAGGAAACTTGCTTGTGTCGATATGACGTCCGGAAAAGAGAAATGGTCTGTCAAAGAAGGCAAAAAATCGAAGTTCTTTA
Organism: Kapaibacterium sp. (SeqCode); assembly: GCA_036522935.1. Lineage (GTDB taxonomy): Bacteria > Bacteroidota > Ignavibacteria > Palsa-1295 > Palsa-1295 > DATDEW01. The sequence goes on along the minus strand of DATDEW010000329.1, from coordinate 7,026 downwards.
TGGCTGAAGACGAAAAATCGATGTTTTCGATCAATGAAGAAGTAGTTTGCGGGTATGAATTGAAGTAAACCCACTAGTTTCGTCAGGATACCCCATGATTTATGTTGAATTATGGGGTATTATGTTGTATTTTGGGAGTATCAATTTTGTATTTATTCCTTATTTTTGTGCTAAGAAGACTGCGCCTTGTCATAAATACTATACTTTTATATCAGTCTTCAGTTTGTTAACCACGCTTTATCACATCCATGAAGACCACAACATTTTCACTTACCATGATTGCACTTTTGCTGTGCAGTAACCTTTTTGCCCAGACGAATGGCAGCGTATCAGCACGTTCGCTCATACTTACAGATAGTGAAGGTAGGAAAGTAACTATTATCCCTCAACGTGATGCGCCGATAGGAAATTATATTTTCGAGGTGCCGCTTATTCCTATCTCGCCCTCAACAGGAGACGCTGTTGATAATGGTTTGCAAGGTTTAGGAAAACAATACCAACAGGCCCCGGCTGATCCGGAGCCATATATCACATTTGCTACTGGCTCAACAAGCCTAACAAATAACCGTATCGCCGCTGCAGGCAACGGTATTAGCTTATCAACAGCTTCTACTGATAACGGAGCATTCACGATCACCAATTCAGGAGTACTATCTCTTTCGGGAACAGCTAACCAAGTCAGCGTTAGCAGTTCAACGGGTAGTGTGACACTTAGCTTGCCGCAGAGCATACATTCCGGTGCTTCACCAACATTTACAAATGTCTCATTATCGTCGGTGCCATCTTCAAGTTCGTTTACGGATATTGTCGTTTCTAACGGCGGTGCTTTACAGACGCGTACGATCTCTTCACTTGGGTTCGTCGATGATGGTGAACCGATACTCACATTCTCATCTGGCGGCTCAACATTGACGAATAATCGTGTCGTTGCTGCGGGTTCTGGTATCGGACTTACTACCGGCGGTTCTGATGGAAGTAATTTTACGATAGCGAACACGGGTGTTCTTTCACTTACAGCCGGAACCGGTATCTCATTAACTAATTCAACTGGCAATATCACTGTTGCGAATACCGGTGTTACAAGTGTAGAACTTTCAATGCCAGGCATTTTTTCAGTAGCAAACTCACCTGTAACTACAACGGGTACACTAACTGCATCACTTGTTGATCAGGCACCAAACACATTCTTCGCAGGACCTGTATCCGGGAGTAATGCAGCACCAACATTCCGCGCACTTGACTTCGCTGATTTTGATGCACTTGTCTGGACATTACAAGGGAATAATGTTGCTTCTGGTACATTCATCGGAACGACCAATACTGAGTCTTTTGATATGCGTGTCAATGGCACAACACGACTGATACTTACTGATCGAGTGACCGTTCAACGTGATAATAATGGAGATTTCAGAGGTTTTTTTGCAACAGATATGCAGGCAGCCCGCAACTCTTCAAATCAGGTTGCAAGCGGTAACTATTCTACGATTTCAGGTGGTAGAGCAAACCGTGCTTCTGGCATCGGTTCTACAGTTGGAGGCGGCGGGTATGATGGGGACGTAGTTAGCGGAAATACAGCATCCGCCAGAGCAACAACAGTTGCCGGAGGACATGGCAATGAAGCCAATAATGATCTTGCTTCTATTGGTGGTGGTGATTATAACACAGCCGGTGGTTACGTCACTACAGTAGCCGGTGGACAGTTTAATATTGCAGGTGATTATGGTGCAACCGTTGCAGGCGGTATTTCCAATGTTGCAGGTACTGAACTTGCATTTGTTGGCGGTGGCGCTGAAAATAATGCTTCGGGTGTACGCTCTGTCATTGGCGGTGGTCAAGGAAATAATGCAAGCGGTGAATATTCCACTATTGTCGGTGGCCAGGGCAACGTAGCAACCGGTGTTGGCTCTGTAGCAATGGGAACAGGTACTGCTGCACAAGGAAGCAGATCAATAGCACTTGGTGGTGGTGTAGGTGCAAGCGGAGACTACTCTATTGCGATGGGTGGATTTGGCAATGCAGGTGGAAACTTCTCGGTGAGCAGTGGTTTGAACGCGCTTACAAACAAGCACGGTCAGTATGCGCATTCGAGCGGTGCATTTGGGGTGATCGGTGATGCACAACGTTCTGAATATGTCGTTCGCAATGTCACTGCCGATTCAACATCAGCGAACCTTTACCTCGATGGTAGTTCACTCGCGCTCACAATACCGTCAAACACTGTCTTTACATTTGTTGCCGATATAACGGCATTGAGCTCGACCGGTGATGCCGGAAGCTATCAGATAAAAGGAGCGATCAAAAATATTGGCGGTACGACAAGTATCGTTGGCAGCATCACGATAACAGTTAATGCAGAAGATCAAGCATCATGGGATGTGAACGCTATTGCAGATGATAGTAGTAATGCACTTATGATCCAGGTTCAAGGAGATGACGCTACAGACATTCGGTGGGTTGCTTCAGTACGTACTACTGAAGTTACTTACTAAATACAAATACGCAGACGTGAGAGAGAAACCCTGCCGTGAAAACGGTGGGGTTTTTTATTTAGGGCTTGATGCACCACGAAATGGGAAGCTGTACGTCAGTTTGTAACTTGATGAAATGTTGCGGCGGATGCCTTCGAGAACATTCCGAAGGTCATGGAGGTAGTAACTATTAAAATGTTTGCCGCCTGTCTTTCGTGCAAGCCAATCGAGCTTGTTATTGGGCTCATTACTATAACTAATGGTAAAGAGTGTCACCTTAAGCGCTTCTGTGAGTTCTTGAAGCGTTGAGAGCGTCGTCTTGCTTGCATTGTCTACACCATCGGTCACCAATATCACAATATCTTTTCTCTGGTCCTTGCTCTTTTGTCGACGGTAACGGATCTGTTCAAGAGCGGCAAGTAGTGCATCATTGAGCGGTGTATATTTTGATCGCACACTATCATAAAAATGCCAGAAGTCTTTCAAGGTCTCACGTTCGGATGTGAAGCCGGTTAACGCTATATACATTGTCCCCCTTCGTGAAAGCTCAAAGCTCGGTTTTCTGTCAATGTCATCGAAGGTAAGGGCGTTTGCAATAAATCCGTCCCGGAGTGAGTCTATGAATCTATCTGCAAACTTCGTAAGTGAATCATACGTAGAGAACATCGAACCGGAATTATCAAAGATAAATGAGATGGCAAGGTCGGAAGTTGTTTCTGCAGTTACTTCTTCGCACATCACGAACTCGGCTGTATCGGATGAACTGACGATAACGAAGTTATTCTCATTCAATCCCTTGATGCTTAACCCGTTTTTGCCGGTTACGCGGATACTAGCAGAATCTAAGGTCGAGGTGATGATCTGTAGCTTGGCGGTGGTGTCTTTTCCGTTCATATGGACATATATAGACGGTCCGGACTGGCAAAAACCAGCCGAAACAGCGAATATGAGGAGTATCGTAACCCGCAACATCATCATTTTACAAGTCTTGGAGCTCCGGTTGCGTTCCATGCTCATATTTTCGTCTATTTTCGCTCTTCGGGACAAATGAGCCGAAAAAATTCGTAGATTTGCAGTCTGAAATTTGAGCATAATCGCCCCGAAAATATGAAGTTTTCCGCACAATTAGCCGATCTAAAATCAACCCTACCGAAAGTCGCTGCCGTTATTCCATCGCGCTCGACACTCGCACAACTCGAGAATATCCAACTTGAGCTAAAAGCGAAGAAGTTGACGCTCATGGGTACTGACCTTGAGATATCCGTTCGTTCGTCTATAGACGTGAACTCAAAGACCGAAGGGGTGATAGCACTTGGTTCACGCCGGCTTGGTGATATTATCCGCTCACTTCCGGACGGCGAAATAAGTTTTTCGCTTGATAAGGCAACTCGTCGCGTTGCACTCCAGACCGCCCAGGGTAACTACACCATGGCGGCTGCAGAGTCAAGCGACCTGCCGGACATGATGCAGGAGTTCAAACCCGAAAGCTCAACGACGACAACCGGAGCTGCGCTCAAAAAGATGATCTCGACGGCCATTTTTGCTGCAAGCTCGAACGAGTTTCGCATTGCGATGATGGGCTTGCTCTTCCAGTTCTCTCCTGATGGCACAACATGTGTAGCAACTGATGGACACCGTCTTGTTCGTATCACGAACCCGGATATTAAGACCGATGCCGAGCGTGATGTGATCGTACCTTCAAAGGCAGTGAATCTTGCATTGAAGTCATTCGATGATAGTGATGAGATCACTATCAGCTTCAGCGCAACCCAAATAGAGTTTAAGAATGCAAACACATCTATCCTTAGCCGTGTGATCGATGAACAGTATCCGAACTACGAAGCAGTTATTCCCAGAGAGAACGAGAAGAACATGGCTATCTCACGTTCAGCAGTTCTTTCATCTGTGAAACGTGTGATGATATTTGCTGATCCTGATACTCGTCAGATCCGCTTTAATATGGCAAAAGATCAGCTTACGATCTTAGCCGATAATGCCGATGAAGGCGCAGATGCAAAAGAGACGATCACCTGCGATTATAACTATGATGACTTGCTTATTGGTTTTAATGGCAAGTTCATAGATGATGCGCTTGCTCATCTTGAGACCGATGATATCATTATTAAGTTCTCAACTCCAACTCGCGCTGCTATCCTCGAGCCTGCAACGCAAGGCAATGAGGATATCCTGATGCTCGTCATGCCTGTTCGCTTGAGTTCGTAATGTGCTTGCACGTACACTTACACTGACGAATTTCCGAAACCACTTATCTACAACGATAAGTGGTTTTGCTTCTGGAGTAAATGTTGTTGCAGGTCCGAACGGTGCAGGGAAGACGACGATCCTTGAGGCACTCTCTGTTGCCGCTCTCTCAAAAAGTTTTACAGGTTCTGCTGATTCCTCTCTGATTCGCACAAGCGGGACTTCCTACAATGTACGATCCGGGTTTGAATCATCCCTCGGAGTGGGCTTACATGTGGGTGTTGATTATGCGCTCGGTCCGCCTGCTAAGAAAACGATTCATCTAAATAATGACCGGCTGCGGAGTTCATCTCAGCTTGTTGGGAATATACCAATCGTTGCGCTCACACCTGATGATAAAGTTATTACCGGAGGCTCACCGGATGAGCGACGTAGATTCCTGAACCTTGTTCTATCACAATCATCAAAGAAGTATCTAGAAGATGAGATAGAGTATCGCAAAGCAGTTCGTCAGCGGAATTCGCTGCTTACAGATGCGGTAAAGAGAGGGACTTCTTTTGCGAATGTGAAAGAGATGCTTGCCCCGTGGACAGAAATGCTCATTAAGTTCGCGGTACCGATCATGTCGCGACGTGCTGAGTTCATCGAAGAATTTCGCCCGTTCCTGCTTACAAGCTATAGGAAGCTTTCGGAGGGAAGGGAAGAGCCGTCATTCCGTTATACACCAATGAATAATGCAGATTGGGATGGAGATAAGAACTTTGAGACATTGCTTCGCAAACGATTTACCGAGCGTGAAGCAGAGGAGTATAGAAGAGGTAGCACACTTGTCGGTCCGCACAGGGATGATATGCTTATAATGATCGACCCCGAGCGAACAGCCAGAGACTATGCGTCGCAAGGGCAGCATAAATCCCTCCTTGTCTCTATGAAGCTTGCAGAGTTCGATTATCTTCGCGAGGCGACACGCGAGACGCCGATACTCCTTCTCGATGATGTGTTCAGTGAGCTTGATGCTACCAGGGCAAAGCGTTTGCTTGAGCTTATTGCCTCGGGCGAGTTCGGTCAGACATTTATCTCCTCGACAACCAGAGAATCATTCGATGGTATGATAGATTTTTCCGGTGATAAGAACAAGATGTTCGTTGTTGAAAGCGGAAGAATCATATAATCCGTGCAAACCCCGAAGCTCATAGCAAGTCTTTTATCCCGCGTTCTCAAGGAATACGACCTTGCCGAGAATGCAAAACGCTATGAAGCGCTCAATAGGTGGGAAGAGATAGTTGGCGCACAAGTTGCAGCTGTTACGACACCCGAACGAATCTCGAACGGTACACTCGTTGTAAAAGTATCCTCATCGGTCTGGCGTTACGAACTCACCATGCGCAAAGCCGAAATACTCACCAAGATTTATAAAGCCACAGGCACGAACGATATAAAAGAGATCGTGTGGAAGTGATGTCTTAATTTCCTGCTGCAGCAAGCTTCTTCGCTCGGTCGGCAATGCGGAGCTGCTCGATGAGGCTATCAATGTCACCATCCATGATGCCAGGAAGGTTATGAAGTGTTAAGGCGATACGGTGGTCGGTTACTCTATCTTGTGGGAAGTTGTAGGTGCGGATCTTCTCGGAGCGGTCGCCGGTGCCGATCATCATCTTTCGCTCGGCGCTGTACTTCGCATCTGCTTCCTCTTTTGCTTTTTCATACATGCGTGAGCGAAGCACCTTCATCGCTTTATTTCTATTCTTTAGCTGTGAGCGTTCTTCTTGGCAACTAACGACAATTCCAGTTGGAATATGGGTGAGTCGAACTGCAGTTTCAACTTTATTCACGTTCTGTCCGCCTTTACCACCTGAGCGGAAAATATCAACGCGGACTTCATTCATGTTCACATCAATTTCTACGTCTTCTACTTCGGGTAAAATAGCGACTGTTGCAGCACTTGTATGAATGCGTCCTTGCGTTTCCGTGTCCGGTACGCGCTGCACACGATGAACGCCGCCTTCCCATTTCATCTTTCCATAGACGTTCTCACCTTCGAGTGAGAATGATACTTCGCGAAAACCCTTAAGCCCTGTTTCGTTAAAGTCAATGGTTTCCATCTTCCATCCTTGTCGTTCTGCATAGCGCATATACATACGATATAGGTCGCCTGCAAAAAGAGCAGCTTCTTCACCGCCGGTACCGGCTCTTATTTCAATGATGGAGTTGCGGCTATCATCAGGATCTTGTGGCACGAGCAGATATTTCACTTCCTCGTCATATGCCGTAAGTGTTTCCTCGACCGAGTGCATTTCTTCCTCTGCCATTGCTCGCAGATCGGGGTCATGCGTCTCTTTGAGGACTTCCTTTGCAC
>DATDEW010000328.1:0-2595 GCA_036522935.1 Kapaibacterium sp. (SeqCode) | reverse complement strand
CCTTGACATTTGCAAGAACATTCTCGAAGAACTTGACGCCTTCTGCAAAATTCTGTTGTAAGCCGGAAAGATAGATGTATGACTCGTCTTCAGCAGCGAAGACGCCGAAGCTCATACCGAGTGTATAGAGCTTTCTCTTTACGTCTGCAGCCGACATCTTATCGGTGCCGAGGTAGTCAAGATAGTTAAGCGCAAATGAAAGCTTCTTGTCATGACGAGTACCCATATCGAACTTGTAGTACATCGTGAAGAGCTTGTTCTCATTGTTCTTCAGATAGAATACAGGGATGTTGCCCTTGATCTTTGTTTCTTTGATGTCCGTCTTGTAATCAAGGAATCGTGGTGATACTTTGTCTGAAGCCGTGCCAAGGACTGTTTTCAAGAACGGAGACTCTGCCTCGCGGTTGACAGCAACAGGAGTGATGGCCGGCTTCTCAACTTTCGGCACATCACGTTTGCCGATGCGCTTATAGACAACAACATAGTTGTTGGTGTAATGTCTTGATGCAAAGTCCATGATGTCTTTCTTCGTGAACTTCGAGAGACGGTCGATGTAGCTTACGTACTCTTGCCACGGTGTGAAGTTTATGTATGCATCTGCCATGTTGTTCGCACGGGCATTGTTGCTTTCATACTCACGCATCTGTTTGACCAAAAGATCATTGATGATCGCAGGCATAAGTGCATCGTCGAACTGACCTTTCTTTACTTTCTCGATCTCACCGAGTAAAAGTTTTTCTACCTCTTCAAGCTTCTGTCCTTCAAGCGGATTGCCGAAGAGAAAGTGCATGCTGTAATCAAGCTGCGGGAATTGCCATGAACCGGCAGAAAGTACTTTCTGCTGTTGGTTGAGGTTAAGATCGATAAGACCTGCGGTTGAATTGGCAAGGATCATATCAACCATACGCATCATATCCGACTCACGGGTATTGATGCCGCTAAAGCGGTAACCCATCATGAGATTCTCAGGATCAGGTCCGAACACCTCTTTGCGAATAGGTGATGTGATCGCATCTTCCGGTGGGAAGACAGGCTGTGGTGCCGGCTTCGGCATCATATATGCAAATGCTTCATCTACCATGCCGATAACTTCATCAGGATTAAAATCTCCTGAAAGAGCTACGCACATATTGTTCGGTACGTAGTTGCGGGTAAAATATTCTTTGATGCGGGTAATAGACGGGTTCTTCAAATGCTCGACCGTTCCGATCGTTGTTTGCGTGCCGTAGGTATGCTTTTTGAAAAGCTCTGCAAGAGCAAGTTCGAATACAGCATTGTTGTCATCATCGATGCCGCGGTTCTTTTCTTCATAGACTGCCTCAAGCTCTGTATGGAAGAGGCGGATCTGCGGGTTGCGGTAACGTTCAGATTCAAGCATCAACCACTTCTTCAGTTGATTTGTCGGGATGTCATTGACATAACGAGTATAGTCTAACCATGTGCTTGCATTCGTGCCGCGTGCGCCGATGCCGGTAGCCATCTTGTCAAACTCATTTGCTATTGCGAACGTAGCGGCAAGACCGGAAACAGAATCGATCTCATGGTACATCTTTTTACGGACGACCGGGTCTTTGGTGCGGCGGTAATCTTCGTAGCGGCGTTCGATCTCATCAAGGAGTGGTTTCTCTTTTGCAAAATCAAGCGAGCCGAATTTATCGGTACCCTTAAAAAGCATGTGCTCAAGGTAGTGTGCAAGACCTGTTGCGTCTGAAGGGTCATGCTTGCTGCCGGCGCGAACGGCAACGACCGTCTGGATGCGCGGCTCGTTCTTCATCACCGAAAGATAGACCGTGAGGCCGTTCTTCAGAGTATAGATGCGTGCTGCAAGTGGGTCATTGCTGACGGTCATATAGGTATATTTTCCATCAGGTGAAGTATTCTGTTTTGGTGTGAACTGACCGAATACGGTGCTTGCGCTAACAAGCAAGAGTAAGAAGAAAGCAATGCGTTTGAGCATAGATATAATTAAAGTAAAATGAGGGTAATGTGAACAACGTCCGTACGCTTTTGGGTCAGGCAAAGTTTCGGAAATGGGTTATCCGTAATTGCCGATTTTGTAGGTAGAAAGAGCAGTTTCGATGAAGTCAGTCTTCGCGTCTGTATATCCTTCTCTATCATCACGATACGTCTCGGCAAGCCGGTACTTTAGTGCTCCGTAGCCCTCGCGTACAGATGTGTTAGAACGGAGTATATCTCTGAACGCAATATGCTTATTCCAGAAATCGCTTGACCTCTCGACCATGTGTATGTGATGGGTTCGGATGCCGCCGGTTGACTTACGAAGATATCGCCGCATCGGTAGATCTTTCTCGAATTCTGGGACATACTCATATCCAATTCCTTCAAGAGGCGGAATGCAATGCCTTGTATCCTCGAGTGCTCGGATACCTATCATCATATCAATGATCGGCTTGGCGGCAAGCCCTTCTACCGAGGTACTACCCATGTGCTGGATGTCTTGGATATACTCTCCGATCCGAGCCATGATCTCTTCTCGCTCTATTTGATAGAGATCCTTCCAGTTAGGATCGTATGTGACAATTATTACCGGTTCGACCATTCGTCTCGGAGGATAGAATAGAACTTCATGTCATA
>DATDEW010000327.1:0-5891 GCA_036522935.1 Kapaibacterium sp. (SeqCode) | reverse complement strand
TATAGAGTACACGCTTAGCCCCAAAGACGACATGAGGATTAAAATATACTCCTATGTTATCTGTCAAGTTGGCACCATATTCTGCTTCTACCGGGATGGCGATCGTTCTTAGGGTACGCATCTCATAAATGTTATCCTTGCTAATTACTTCACCTCTTACTTGCCCGTGAACAAAGGATATACCTGAACATAACAGTATATAACCCCTCCATGCATTGATCGCCCGTATCCCAAAAAGAACTCCATACTCTCTGTATTGCTCTACCTCTCGAACACTATAATCATTTGTCATCCATTGTGATTCGTTTGTGAATGACGCATACCCGCGAACACACATTGGACCAAAGAACCGTTCGTAGTCAATTCTTGCAGAAAATGAAATACCATTTGTTGCACCAACAAACATACCCAGACTTTGACATACAGGAGCATCAAGTGTGTCCTGTTGAGCGCAAGCTCTATTCAAGCACAGTAAATTCATTACCCAAAAAAGAAGTATAACTGCAATGACCTTAACCATAGACGTATACCTAGTATATATATAAGTACACGGAAGTGTGCTGAAAGTTGTATAGACATCCTAAAAACCTCAAAGTATACATTCTCTTTACCATAAATTTTGTATCTTTGTCCCCATATCATTGTCTACTATGAAGTATTTACTTAGCATTCTACTGTGTATATCGACAAGCTCCTTCGCACAAACCTATGAGCGATATACTGGCGACTACCTTGAGAAGATCCGCAGCGACGAAGCAAAGCTCACCGCTTTCTTTCAGGCTATGCCAAAAGGCGGCGACCTGCACATCCATTTTTCAGGCGCTATCTATCCCGAAGAATTCTTTGATGTTGCCCGAGCGAACGGATTCTACGTCGATACAATAACATTTGATATTTTCCCTTCAAAACCCGATGCACGTCCGAATGCCATCGAGATAAAGGGGTATAGAGGAAGAATAGACATCCGCGGTAAACTTATCAGCCTTTGGTCGGTAAAGGATTTTGTCGCCGGTCCGGAAGCATCCGATGACCACTTCTTTGCTACGTTCGGGAAGTTCGGTCCTGCAGTCTCCGGTTATGAAAGCGAGTATCTGAAGGCGCTCAAGACCCGCTCGATAAAAGAAAATATTCAATATCTCGAGACAATGTTCGTTCGTCCGAACTTCGACCATTCGAATACAGCTCTTATGAATGAGCTTACTTCGTATGATACGACCTTCGCAAGGCTTCAGTCTCAAAGGAACACTATAGAGCTTGATCGTGCTCTTACATTACTGACTGATAAGCTAATTGATTCGTACGGGTTCAAAAGCACTGCGATGATGCATCTCGACGGGATGAAAGACATTTACAAACGAGCTTCATTTGGTACGGCTGATACACTTATAGAAGTACGGTTTCTCAACTACGTCACACGTGTTGTAAGACCGTCCGATGTATTCGGTCAGCTTCTTCTTTCGTTTCTTTCTGTCGATAACGATCTTATCCTCGGAGTGAACATCGTAGCACCCGAAGATAACGAGGTATCGATGCGTGACTATTGGCTCCACTGCCAGATGTTCCGATTCTTAAAGAAGCGATTCCCGAACGTCAAGACGACAATGCATGCAGGTGAACTCACGCTCGGTCTTGTCAAACCGGAAGACCTGACCTGGCATATTAATGAGGCTGTCCTCGCAGCGGGAGCCAACCGCATCGGGCATGGAGTTGACATGGCATATGAAAAAGATTGTTACGCACTGCTCGATTCGATGAAGAAACGTAATGTAGCAATAGAAATAAACCTTGTAAGCAATGAGTTTATTCTGGGGGTCAAGAACGAACGTCACCCGTTTTCACTTTATTTCTCACATAATGTCCCGATTGTTTTAAGCACCGATGACGCCGGTGTTCTGCGGACAAATCACACTGAGCAGTTCGTACTGGCCACGTCAAGATACAAAGAAGTCCACTATTCGGATATCAAACGATTTGTTTACAATAGTATCGACCACAGTTTTTTACCTAGAGAAAAAAAACAAGTTCTTAGAAAAAGACTTGATGACCGGTTCTACCGGTTTGAAAAGAAGATCGTCAGCGAAGCTAAATGAAAAAGCCCGCAGAGAGCGGGCTTTGAAAGAGTATTAACTATTTTATTTACGGCCTGAAATCCATCCCGCCTTTGAGCTTCAGAATGAACTCTGTAAGCAGGTTCACGCAGTGATCGAGGTCGTTCAAGTCAAGCACTTCTACCGATGAATGCAGGTAGCGTGTCGCAGGAGAAAGTACATTGATAGGGATGCCCGAGCGCTGCTGGCTTATCGGGTCGGCATCGGTTGATGTATGTCCGTTATCGACTTCGATCTGATACGGAATATTCTTCTCCTTCGCAACAGAGACCATAAGGTCGCTTATCTTGCGGTTATTGCGGATACCGCGCGAGATAACTGCACCCTTTGAGACATCAACTTGTCCCCACAACTCTTTCGAGATGCCCGGAGAGTCTGTTGAAGGAGTTACGTCAAGAGCGATAGCAAGCGTCGGGTTAGCATGATAGCCTGCCTGCCCTGCGCCCCAAACGCCTGTCTCTTCCTGCACGGAGCTAACGCCATAGACTGTTGCCTTCAGCTCACTTTTGCGAGCGTGAAGATTCTTCATGACTTCCGCTACAATATAGATACCGATACGATTATCAAAGCAACGCGCAGTTGCTTTTGTATCGATGAGGCGTTCATACCCTTCACCATAAATTGCCACATCTCCGACAGCAACGTACTTCTCTGCTTCCTCTTTATCCTTCGCGCCGATATCTATCCATATATCGGAGTATGTAATTTTCTTGCCACCGTCATCGGACTTTGTCTGATGCGGAGCAGTCTTCCCGACAACTCCTGTAACTACATTGCCAGTAACAGATGAGAAGATGCGGACGCGATGCGACGGAAGTATCGAAGGGTCAACACCGCCGACACGTGAGACATAAAGAAAACCATCACCGGAAATATAACGCACGATAAGACCTATCTCATCAGCGTGGCCGACGATAAGGACAGAGATATCATCTGTGCCCTTGATGGTAGAAATGTTATTGCCATGCGGCGTAACTTCGATAGAATCAACCGATGATTCTACCTCTGCGCGCCAAAGCTTCTGGACGTTCTCTTCGTAGTTCGATACGCCCGGAGTCTCGATAAGCTTTTGTAAAAATTGCTCTTGTGATTGTGTCATTTATGGTGCAAAATTGAATGCTAAACTAACGGTATTTCGGTAGGTAAGTTTCGCCAAAGTCCTATTTGCCTACCCTCTCGGATGAAACTGCTTATGCACTTCGAGGAGGTACTGTCTATCTACATGAGTATAGATCTCTGTGGTTGTGATGTTGGCATGACCAAGTAGTTCTTGCACGATGCGGAGGTCTGCACCGCCCTCGAGCAAGTGGGTTGCGAATGAGTGGCGGAAAGTATGCGGCGTGATCTGCTTCTCGATCTTTGCTGCTTTGGTATTCTCCTGAATGATATTCCATATCGTCATGCGCGATAAACCTGTGCCGCGCTCTTGATTAAGAAATACTGCGCTTGTCATCTTCGATGAGCGCAAGAAGAGCGGACGAACCTTGCCGAGATACTCATCCATCGCTTTACGAGCAACCTTGCCGATAGGCACGATGCGTTCTTTGCTGCCTTTTCCGAAGAGGCGGACAAGTCCGTCACTAAGAAAAAGCTGATTCAGTGAAAGTGTAGTTACTTCCGAGACTCGTGCCCCGGTTGCATAAAGGAATTCAAGTATCGCTTTATCTCGAATGCCTTTATTTGTTGACGTATCTGGCTGCTTTAAGATGAGCTTCATCTCTTCGACCGATAGCACTTCCGGCGGCTTGCGTCGCGGAGCTTTCAGCTCAAGTGATTCCGTCGGGTCGTTCTCTAAGACTTGCTCGGTGATAAGAAATTTATAGAATCCTCGTATGCCGGAAATGATACGTGCAATGCTTGTTCGTTCTAAACCTATTTCAGATAATTCTTTGATAAGTAACTGAAGGTCAGATGTCTTTGCCGTTTCATAGGACTTACTGCGTGATGATAGAAATGCAGAGAGTCGTTCGATGTCACGCTTATATGCGTCGAGAGAATTTCCCGAGAGTCCGCGTTCGAGCTTTAAGTGAGAAAGATAGTCGCGGGTGAGATGATCCATCACGAAATAGTATTCGCGGGTTGTGCTTTTGCAGGTGTCGGATAATTGATGCGCGAGTGGAACGTCCCGATCAGAAGCCGCGCAAAGACAGAGCGGATGATGACAAGGTCGTGCAACGTGAGATCGCACTCATCAAGCTGACCGTCTCCGATTCGTTTCTGAAAAAGCCCGTGAAGTTCTTCTTCGAGCATTTCCGTCGTTGGCTCTTCGGCGCGTAGTGCCATCGTCCGTGCAATAGCTTCGGAAGCATCTGCAAGCATGACGATCGCTGTCTCTTTTGTATTTGGTTTCGGACCGGGGTAGCGGAACGGCGCGTCATTAAGCACACCGCCTGCCGTCATTGATTCAACCGCTCTCTGATAGAAGAACGAGATGCGGAGCGTACCATGATGCATCGGTATAAAATCAATGATCTTTTCAGGAAGATGATAATTCTCCGCAAGTGTCACTCCACGAGTAACATGTTCACGAACACGCTTCGCGCTTTCTGCGGCAGGTATGTTATCATGAACGTTACCATGATCAGCGATCTGGTTCTCTATAAAATCATGCGGCTGCGCTACTTTCCCTATGTCATGAAAATACGCTCCTACTTTTGTAAGCAGTGCATTTGCGCCGATGGCGATGGCGGCATTCTCCGCAAGCTGCGCAACAAGCATCGTATGATGATAGGTACCCGGAGCTTCGTCTGCAAGGGTTCGCAAGAGCGGGTGATTAATGTTGTCGTACTCGGTAAGCTTTAAGTCTGATGCAGTATTGAAGAGCCCCTCAACCGCATAGACAAGCCCGAACGTAAGCACAGGAGAGATAAGCGCGTTACCTGCTGCAAATACCAACTCAAAACCAATTTCAGCAAGAGGCGCACCGCGCTCAAATGAAAGTGCGGCAATAGCAATAAAATATCCGAGGAATATATATCCGATACTCTGGAAAAGCTGTGAACGGCTGCGAAGATCGCGCACGGTATATGCGGCGAATGCACCTGCCGAAAGCCCCGCAAGTGCTACGTTATAATCATTACCTCTGATACCGGCTACAAGAAGTGCAACGATAACAGTGCCATAGAATCCTGTTCGCGAATCAAAAAGAATTGTCAGAAGCATCGAAGAAACGGGTATCAGAATAAGATACTCTAACGGAAAACGAGTATGAACTTGCACTGATAAAAATGCAAGCAGTGCAGGGAAGATAAGAATGAACGATATAAGGATGAGCTGTGCATTATCCTTATAGATCTTGCGTCGTATAAACTTCACATAGAGCACGAAGAGCATCACAATGATCGCGACGTGCCCGACCGTACCAAGTATTCTTCCTATCATTGTACCTGTTCCGCCGCGCTGAATGCGGGCTTCAGCAAGCGACTCAAGAGATGCTTTCGCACCCGAAGTTATTATTTCGCCTTTAGCAATAATTAGCTGTCCTTCGCTTACGATACCATCGGTTCTGGGCACACGCTTGATGATCGCTTCGCGGGATTCTTCGCTTTGCTCTGCACTATAGATAGCGTTGGGTGCAACGACTGAAGCAGCGATCTTAGCAAGTCCACTTCTGACTTCAGGCTGAAGACGAAATTTTTGTTCTATGACAGATTGTAACCGGTTCGAGAGTTCGTCAGTCGAGACAAGTGAAGATACCGGAAGTATCACCTCTGCGTTCGCTCTTTTTCGGAGTGATATCTTGCCTTCAGACGAACGTGCGATCTCTTCGGGAATACTGGAAGC
>DATDEW010000326.1:0-2606 GCA_036522935.1 Kapaibacterium sp. (SeqCode) | reverse complement strand
CATGACATTGGCTACCATATCTCCCATGCAGAACATCATCAGCATAGTTACTATATAATTAGTAATGCAGACTTATTGGGATTTACCTACGAAGAAATTGAGATAATTGCCAATGTAGCACGTTACCACAGGAAATCCCATCCAAAGCTTAAGCATGACGGCTTTCTCCGGCTCCAGACGGATGAGCACCGTGAGACCGTCCGGAAGCTTGCCTCGATCCTCCGGCTTGCAGAAAGCTTCGATAGGGGAAACACAGGCATTGTTCGCTCCGTAGAGACGAAAGTCGGTAAAAAAGCCGTCGAATTCCTTCTGAAACCCTTACGGGGAGCCCACCGAGACCTCGGACTCGAAATATGGGGAGCCGAGCGTAAAAAAATGCTGTTTCAAGAGGTCTATGCCCGCGAGGTCAGCTTCCGGGAAGTATAAATTGGGGTGAGGGATAGAAACTACGGGGTAGTTGACTATCTGAGCTCCGCACTTTTATCTTGATAATGTTAAAGTTTTTACAAAAGGTTTTCGGTTCAAAGAACCAAAAAGATGTTGAATTACTACTTCCGCTCGTTGACCAGATCAACGAAGAATTCGCCAAGCTTTCCTCTCTTTCTGATGATGAACTTCGCGGTAAGACGCTCGAGTTCAAAGCCCGTATCGCCGAAGCGATCGGCGAGATAGAGACGGAGATAACCGAACTTCGCACAAACCTCAAAGAAGACCTTCCGCATCAAGAGCGTCATGATACGCTTACACGTGTTGCAGAACTCGAAAAAGAACGTGACGCCGAGACGCGCGTCGTTCTCGACGAGATCCTTCCAGAAGCATTTGCAGTCGTTAAAGAAACCTGTAAACGTCTTGTTGGTCAGACGTGGCTTGCTGCCGGACAGCCCGTGAAGTGGGAAATGGTACCCTACGATGTTCAGCTCATCGGTGGTATCGTACTTCATCAGGGAAAAATTTCCGAAATGGCGACAGGTGAAGGTAAAACACTTGTTGCTACGTTACCGCTTTACCTCAATGCACTTCCCGGGCGCGGTGTACACCTTGTAACGGTTAATGATTACCTCGCGCAGCGTGATGCCGAGTGGATGGGAAAGGTGTTTGAATTCCACGGACTAACTGTCGGCAAAATACTTGCGACCATGCAGCCATGGGACAGAAAGAAAGAATACGCTTGCGACATTACCTACGGTACGAACAACGAGTTCGGCTTTGATTATCTTCGTGACAACATGGTCACCGATGCCGAGGATATGGTTCAGCGTCCACATTACTTCGCTATCGTTGACGAAGTTGACTCTGTGCTCATTGACGAAGCACGTACACCGCTTATTATCTCAGGTCCGGTCGAGTCAAGCGAACACAAGTTCGATGAGATGAAGCCGATGGTCGAGCGTCTTGTCAATGCACAAAAGAATCTTGTTGCAAAGATCGTAACCGAAGCTGAAGAGCTGTTGAAGTCAGGTGACTCGAAGAAAAAAGAAGAAGCAGGTATTCTTCTTGTTCGTGCTCATCATGGTTATTCAAAGAACAAACGCCTTTCAAAGATCATCAGTGAAGGTGATGGACTGAAGCTCATGCAGACAACAGAGCTTGAGTATATGCGCGACCAAAGCCGCAACATGCACCTTATTGATGAAGAGCTCTACTTCGTCATTGAAGAGAAGAATCACTCTATCGATCTTACAGATAAAGGCCGCGAGTTCTTGGCAGGCGGCGGTAGTGATAAAGACCTGTTCATTCTTCCTGATATCGCCACAGAGCTATCCATGCTTGATGGTAAGAATCTAACTGCAGAAGAAAAACAAGCAAAGAAAGATCAGCTTACTATTCTCTATGCTGACCGCTCCGACCGTTTGCATACTATCTCGCAGCTTCTTCGTGCATACACACTCTATGAAATGGATGTAGAGTATGTGATCCAGGATGGCAAGGTTATGATCGTCGATGAGTTCACGGGACGTGTATTGCACGGACGCCGTTACTCTGAAGGTCTGCACCAGGCGATCGAAGCAAAAGAGAATGTTGTCGTTGAGCGCGATACGCAGACGATGGCAACCGTTACGCTTCAGAACTACTTCCGCCTCTACCTCAAGCTTGCCGGTATGACCGGTACTGCTGAAACAGAAGCAGGCGAGTTCTTCGAGATATATAAACTTGATGTTGTTGTCATCCCGACGAACAAAGCTATTTCGCGTGATGACCGTGACGATAACATCTATCGCACAAAGCGCGAGAAGTATAACGCTCTTATAGAAGAGATTCAAAAGAATCGCGAACTCGGCAGACCTGTCCTCGTTGGTACGACAAGCGTTGATGTATCCGAGACAATATCACGAATGCTTAAGCGTGCGAACATTCCTCATAATGTCCTCAATGCAAAGCAGCATGCTCGTGAAGCGGAAACAGTCCAGAACGCAGGTTTACGCGGGGCGATCACCATCGCAACGAACATGGCCGGTCGTGGTACTGATATCAAACTTGGACCCGGAGTTGCTGAACTCGGCGGTCTTCATATAGTTGGTACAGAGCGTCATGAATCACGCCGTATTGATAGACAGCTTCGCGGTCGCGCAGGTCGTCAGGGTGATGCAGGTTCTTCACAATTCTTT
>DATDEW010000325.1:0-4056 GCA_036522935.1 Kapaibacterium sp. (SeqCode) | reverse complement strand
GGATGAGCAGGAGCTCCGTGATATGCTCTACACGGCAACAGAGTTTAAGAACGGTCCGATAGCATTGCGATACCCTCGCGGAGCTGGCATCGGAGTGCCGCTTGCTGCATCAGGATTTACAAAGCTACCGATCGGGCAAGGGGAGTTTCTGCGCGATGGTAAAGACGGCGTTATTCTAGGAGTTGGACCGCTTCTTTATGATGCTCTGAAGGTCGCCGAAGACTTGAAGCATGAAGGACTTGATATTGCAGTTGTGAACGCTCGGTTTGTTAAGCCGCTCGATGCAGACCTCCTCGAAGGTCTTGCACACCGATTCTCACATATCATCACACTTGAAGAGAATGTTGTTAGTGGTGGCTTTGGGTCTGCAGTTGCTGAGCTGTATGCATTAAAAGGCCTTTCTCCAAAGCTCAAAATGCTAGGGTTCGACGATCATTTTATTGAGCATGGCTCGCCCGCAGAGCTTATGCGCGATGAAGGACTTTACAAGGATGGCATCCTCGCTTCGGTGCGTGAATTTATGACCGCGTCAGCGCATAATACACCACATATATCCACGACAGCACCCCGTGGATGATTGCCCACAGAATAGACTGATTCCCTGACCAGGAAATAGCGATAGCAAGAGCGGAGCCAAAGCCAATTCCGTTCTTTATCGTTTTGTTGATAATGACGTTCTTTTCCATGGGTATTGCTTATAAGTAATTCCTCACTACAAAGATACAATATATTCCGATACTTTCAGCCTGTGGTAAGATATTCTCCTGAAACTTTTTTAGACATTTGATAGTATAGTGATATCATTCTAATATCACACGCACATGTATAAAGAGATCATCACTAAGGGAATTTCCGGATATGTAATGCTACTTCTTGAGGTTGCATTTATTGTAACTGCAGTAGTACTTCTTACATCAGAATCGCTTATTGGCATTCCGTTTGGCATTCTGGCCATTTTGATGCCTATTGGGTTCGTTATCATTGCACCGAATGAATCAAAGGTACTGACGCTTTTTGGTAAGTATAAAGGTACTATACGATCAAATGGCTTCGGCTGGGTTAACCCATTCTATTTGCGTAAGGGTATCTCGCTACGAGCACGCAATCATAATGGACAGATGATAAAGGTTAATGACAAGGTCGGAAATCCAATAGAGATCGCTGCCGTTGTTGTCTGGGAAGTAAAAGATACAGCGCAAGCAGCATTTGAGGTAGACGATTATTTACATTACATTCTCGTCCAAAGCGAAGCTGCCGTACGCCAGCTTGCGAGCTCATTCCCGTACGACCACTTTGAGGATGAGCATGCAAGTATTACTCTTCGCGACGGAGGTGAGAAGCTCAATGAGACGCTTGAGAAAACACTCAATGACAGACTTGAACGAGCCGGTATCCATGTACTTGAAGCACGTATAAGTCATTTGGCGTATGCAACCGAGATCGCAGCTGCAATGCTCCAACGCCAGCAGGCAACTGCTATCGTGGCAGCCAGGAAACAGATTGTTGATGGAGCTGTCGGGATGGTCGAGATGGCTCTTGCCCGTCTTAGCGAACGGCAAATAGTGAACCTTGATGAGGAAAAGAAAGCTGCTATGGTCAGTAATCTGCTCGTCGTACTTTGCTCGGATAGAGCAGCCAGCCCAGTCGTAAATGCCGGTACATTAAACCACTAAAATGGCAGAAAAAAAACCATTTGTGCTTCGTATTGATACTGAAATTCTCAAGGCAGTCGAGAAATGGGCTGCCGACGAATTCCGGTCGACAAATGGACAATTGGAATATATTATTAATTCTGCGTTGCGAAAAGAAGGGCGTATCCGCAGTCAAAACGAACAGAATAAAGGGAAAACTGAAAAAAATGGTCAGTAACTATCATATTTTCAATGGGATAGAAAAAAACGATTAATTTTTATTCATCCATTGTAACTTTGGACTTTTAAATCGTTTTAAATGTATCGAGAAACACATTCCGAAGCGCCCCTATCCTCCTGCTAACGCAATGAACCCCATCTTGAGAGCTTAAAATAAAACCTTTGGGTTCTCCGCGTGTTATTATTAACGGAGTTTATCGCTCCCGATTGTGTTTATATTCCTCTTTTTTGGCAACGCTGATTCTTCGAAAACAAACCTATACTTATGAGAAAGCATATTCTATTACTTATTGCACTGGGCACTTTTGCAAGTTCTGGTTTTGCACAACGTAGCGAACCACAGGAAACAAAGAGCCAGTTCGGTCGTCGTGCAGCCAAGATCCCGCAATCCGATGCCGATACAGGCGTTCAGTTTAACGAGGCAAGGATGAACGAAGAGGCAGCAAAGTACTTCTATGATATTCGCACCAGCGGTGAGATAAAAGACCTTTCTCTTATTGAAAAGATAGGGTATGAAGAGTTTAAGAAACTTCGTGGTGCCATTGCTTTGAAGCAGCAGTCTATACCCGTATGGGAGCCGATCGGGGGAGATCAAGACGGGCATAACTCAGGCAGGAGCCGTTCTTTGGCATTCAAGGGGACGAATACCGTGTACATCGCTTATGCTCAAGGCGGTATCTGGAAAACAGATAACATTAACGACCAACAGCCAACGTGGGTATGTCTTACCGATAAACTTGAGAGCATTGCGTTCGGCTCGATCGTCGCTGACCCGCGCAATGGAGATATTGTTTATGCCGGTACAGGTGAATCTGAAGGAGGATTTAGCACTCCGCCGGGATCGGGTTTGTTTAAGACCACTGACGGTGGTTTGAATTGGTACAAAATTCTTGGGATAGATACGCTTGGCACGAAATGTTCAGAAATTGCGATCAACCCCCTCAATCCTGATATTCTCTATGTTGCGACAGGTGCAACAAAGTCGGGTGTAAAGGGCGGCGTTGTGAAATCAACGGATGCAGGAAAAACGTGGCAGGTCTCGACACTTACAGGTTTCTTGCCCTTTGATATTGAGATCGATCCTGTCGATACAGCTCGAATTTATGTAAGTGGTTCGGGTAAGATATACCGCTCGACAAATTCAGGTGCAACGTGGCAGCAGATGACGAGTGGGTTACCTACAGGCGTAGGGCGTATTGAACTTGCTATCGCTCCTTCTGCCCCAAATCTTGTCTATGCGAGCATTGGGAAAACTTCAGGTGTTACCCACGGGCTTTGGCTCTCTACAGATAGAGGTGACACATGGAAGACGTTATCCCCAACTACCCCTCCAACAAACGCAAACTGGCACGGACAGCAGCAGCAATATGCTACAGGAATTGTCGTTCATCCAACAATACCAAGACAGGTGTTTTTAGGCGGGCTTGATCTATATCGCACGAATGACAGCGGAAAAAAATTCGAACAGTTATCAAAGTGGAATAACCCAATTGGCGACAATGACTATTCTCATGCTGACGTTCATGGGATGTATTATACTAACAACGCTCTCTATGTAAATACAGACGGAGGCCTTAGTATTTCAAAGAATTCCGGTAATTCCTTCAATACAACTATTAACAAAGGAATACCGACATTGCAATTTGTCAATGTTGATGCCGACAGAGATTTTACCTATGTCATTGGCGGATGTCAGGATAATGGAACAAATATTGCATCTGTAAACGATAATCAATTCAAGGAAACTCGCGGTGGCGATGGCGGATATGTACAAATTTCTCAAGCTGCGCCAAATATCTGTTACTCGCAATATGTGTACGGTGAAATGTTCAAATCTAACCAAGGTGGCGCAGTGGGCACCTGGCAAGCGATGAGTCCTCCATTCCAAGGTATCTCTACTGCTCCATTCTATATGCCGTTCGATTTTGATGAGACAGGCGTCTACGGATTAGCTGCCGCAAATTCACTCTATGTAACTCAAAGCGGTGGTATGGGAGCCGGTGCTTGGGTAAAAGCAACATCAACCCCTTCGATATCTGCTGCTTCTGCTGTGCATGTATATTCCGCTGACCCAAGCTACATGTGGGCTGCTGATGGTGCCAGCTTCTTTAGGAGCACGGATGCCGGTTCTACATTTACCAAAGGCACAAATCCTCCGGGAGCTTCAAAAATAACAGGAATTGTT
>DATDEW010000324.1:0-6606 GCA_036522935.1 Kapaibacterium sp. (SeqCode) | reverse complement strand
TCCGGCTTCCGCTGTTTTTACAATGCACGGAGAAGGCACACTTGGGGACAATATCACCTGTCTCGTCCAGACGAACACAACACCCATCCTCGCGGGTCTTCACCCGGCTACGGCAGGCAGTGGTAAGGAAGCATGTTCGGGTGACATGCTTCTCCAAGCGTTAGCAGCATGTGCCGGTGTCACATTGAATGCAGTTGCAACTGCAATGGAGATCCCTTACAGAAAAGCAAGTGTCAGAGCAGAAGGGGAAGTTGATTTCCGTGGTACGCTTGGAGTTTCAAAAGAGGTACCTATTGGATTTACAAATATCAGACTTCATTTTGATATTGATACTGATGAGCCGAAGGATAAGATAGATTCTCTGATACGCCTTACAGAGCGGTACTGCGTCGTTTACCAGACACTGAAGCATCCGCCGGAGATCGCGACCAAATACTAACTATCTATTGGAATGTCAATATTGTGATAATACGACAATGCACCGGAGGGGCACTGCCCCACCTGGTTAATGATGTTCTCGGTGCTACTCTTTTCCATTACTATCCATGGGCTTCTTCTGGGGTCAAATACCTCAAGGAGCCCCTTCCAGCACTTTGTTGAGTGGATGCAGACATCAGGTTTCCAGACCACTGTAATATCGTCATTCGAGTACTTCTTTGTCATACGTATCAATATTTTTAGTATTATAGTATAACTGCATTTCATTTTGAACGATTTCATGTCAAATTGCTGTTAGGTGCCGTCTCCTGTTTGCAGAAGTAGGAGTTTCGGGGCGTGGCGCAGCTGGTAGCGCACCTGGTTTGGGACCAGGGGGTCGCACGTTCGAATCGTGTCGCCCCGACAAGGTTAGTGAAAATACAGAAAACGATAGGGAGCATCCTTCGCATATTGCTGGCCCTCCAGCTTGTCATTACTACTACGGCAAGCGCTCAGCATGAGGTCTTCCATGTCGAAGAGAAAACCAAAACCGAATGCTCCGATAAAGAGCATTCATCAGATACAGAAACCCATCACACCGAGAATTGTGTATTTTGTGCTCATGGCTCTGTCATTTCCGAAAGCTCCTCTGCCATTTCTTTTATCGTTATACTCCCGGCAACTGAATCTGAAGTAGAGTCGCCAAGTTTCCACATCAGTCATACTTCAGAGCCGCTCCCCTCTCTTCGCGGACCTCCGTCAGTTAGCTAACTCCACTCCAACGCTAATTTTACATCGTATCCACTCTTGATACGATGCTTCGTATCATTTATATATCTGTTTTGAGATATGGCTCGGTTCATACTTACAATTTCTATTTTAGTGTTTTGTCGTATATCTGCACTCTATGCGCAAGACCAAACTGTCGGTTTTTCAGTAACCGTCAGAGATTCTATTCATGATATGCCTCTTGCTCATGCCCGTATTGAGCTTAGGCGAGGTACGACGCTCATTGCAGGGCGAATAACTACTCCGACTGGAAAAGCAGACTTTAAAGATATTCATGAGGGGTGGTACACAATAAAGATTAACTACGTGAACTACTCGCCGTTTACTGATTCAATACTCATTGACAGATCAAACCGTTCAATGACGATTTCACTCATCGAGGAAGAACATCAGGATGTCATTGTTGAAGGATCTACGCTTCCGAACGTCTCGACTATTGACATCAAGAACGGGAATCAGGTATTTGAAGCAAGCACATACCACGCTCCGCCGAGTTCGAGAATAACAACACTCTTGCAAGAGAATATGCTCGGAGCAGCGCGAGCAACGACCGGCGAAGTCCATATTCGCGGTCAGCATGGTGAGTACACATATTATGTTGACGGTATCCCTATTCCGCTTGGAGTATTCGGTGGTCTCAATGAAGTTGTTGACGGTCATGTCATTGATAGAGCGACATTCTATACAGGCGGATTCCCTGCTGAGTACGGCGGTCAGATGGCAGGCATCATTAACATTCAAAGCAAAGTGCCGTCAGGGCATCTGAATATTGATGCTGATAGCTACATAGGTAGTTTATCTGAAAGCCCAAATGCGATCAGCTCGAACGGACAGTCGCTTGCCATAAGTGACCGTGCAGGAGCACTTGGGGTATTTTTATCAGGCTCACGGCAGGAAACTGATAGACGCATTGACCCGCCTACAGAATACGTAGATCATGATCATGGTTTTGATTACTTTCTCTATGGTAAACTTGACTATCTTCTCACCGAGAGTGATTACCTGACGATGAACCTCAACTGGAGCAGGACATTTACGGAAATTCCGTTCGATAGTCTTTCTGAAGGAGTCATAGACAACAGGCAAAAGACGACAAATGCATTTCAAACACTTTCCTACTATCACACTATCTCGTCAGAGTTGGATAAGGAAAGCAATCTATTCATCGGGCTTTTCGCACGCGAAGGGGGGCTTCAGTTCTTACCTGGAAGTATCAATACACCGAGCGTAGGATTCGAAGGAGACTCTACTCTCTATGTTCTCTCTGAAGACCGCTCTTTTACAACCCTTGGCTTCCGTACAACATTCTCGAAGCGGCTTTCACATGAGTTTGCCTTCAGCACAGGTGTTATCGCAACGACAACTTCAGGAACAGCAAATTTCACTACTCGCGATAGCATGCAGGATCCTGGTCCCGCAGTAACGACTGACTTCACAGGCTCTGACTTCGGCATCTTTTTACAAACCGATATACATCCGCTAGAATGGACGTCGATAGAAGCAGGTCTTCGTTATGACCAGCATATTGCGCCTGATATCGAACTGCAAAAGCAACTAAGCCCACGACTCAAATGGAATATATTCATCGATGAGGCAACAACGGCATCGTTCTACTATGGGCGTCTTTTCATGCCTATAAACGTCGAGGGATTGCGGTCACTTGCTATCACAACAGACGGCGGCGCAGCTAGTGGCACACTAGCCGAGCGCGACGACCTCTATGAAATATCACTTTCGCATTCATTTGATTTTGGTCTGACAAGCAAGGCTGCTTACTTTAAGAAAGTAGCTGTACCCGGACTTGACGACCAGACACTCGGTTCAAGTTCGATAAAGACTCCTGTTAATATCGGAACAGTAAAAACAGATGGTATTGAACTCGGTCTTGCATATAGACATCCTCTTATTCCACTTTCAGCAACACTCAATAGCTCGATCATTCATGCCTATGGATACGGGGATATCAGCGGTGGATTCCTTGATATTGGCGAGACCATTGAACCCTCTGACCTTGACCACGACCAGCGTATCTCTGTTTCCGCATCGCTTAACTACCAACCATCCGATTGGTTTGCAAATCTGACAGCACTCTATGGTTCAGGTCTTACCAATGGTGACCCCGATGGTATTACCTTTGGAACAGGATTGTTCGATATGAATACTGCCGCTCACGTCACTCCGGCATGGACAATGAATCTATCCGGCGGCTACAGATTTAGGCTTGATGATGTATCGATAGAACCTTCATTATATATCACTAATGTACTTGACCACTCATTCTTGTTAAAAGGACAGTATTTTAGCGGAGCAGCATGGAGTGAAAGAAGGAATATTGTTTTTAAGTTAGCTGTACACCTCTAAGCAAGGCTTAATACACGATAACTTCGTTTCCGCCGCGCTCTTTGGCTTTATCGAGAGCCATCTTCGCGCAGACAAGGAGTTCATCTGGAGTGGAGTTGCGCCGCGCACCTGCTACGCCAATACTTGTTGTGATAGTAAAGCTCTTACGGGAAAGCGCTATCACTTCGCTTACGATCTTCTGGCGCACTTTCTCGCTCCAGAGGAATGCTTCTTCGTCACTCATCTTAATAAGCAGAACGCCGAAAGTAAACTCACCTGTACGAGCAAGGACATCGAACGGTTGTTTGATAAATTGAAGGACGTTCGAGAGTGCAAGGATGATAGTATCAATATCCTCTTGCAGGAAGCGCTCTTCAAACTTTGCCGAGTCATCAATCTCAAAGAGGATAAGAGAAAGTGACTCGTCAAATTCTTTGGCTCGGGCAAGTTCTTCGGTGAAGCGTTCTTTGAAGCCGCGTCTATTATAGTTGCTTGTGAGAATATCGGTCAGAGCACGTTCTTGGACAACTTCGCTTAATGCAAATATCTCTAAGCTGGTTGCTGCACTTCGGGCAAGATGCTCAAGAGTCTCAATGTCAACATCGGTGTATTTACCGGCATCAGAGTGTTCGACTACAAGTGCACCGTAGTTCTTTGATGCTGTCCTGACAGGAATAACCAGGAAGGAATGCCCCGCAGCACTTGACTTCTCTTCTTCTATAGAAAAACGAATGCTTTGCTGCGAAAGCTCATCAATATGCTCACTCTTTCCTGAACGCAATGTTCTACCGACAATACTCTCGGCAAGGTCAATGCGAGTCTTTGGCAAGAGATAAGGATCTGCAACTTTCGCCTGCAAACCAGATATGCACCATGCACGCTGGGCATCATCAAAGCTTACCGTTGCAAGCCACTGCCAATCCACAAGTTCACTGGCAGCTTCAGAAAGTGAACGCATGATATACTCGCCTGTACGCTCGGCATCTTTGCCGGTACGCTTGACAATATCTTCGTGCGATATACCGAACAGTTTACGCGCTGCTTTAAGTGTACGGGCAGAAGTAATAAGGTCGTATGCTTCAATGTAACTTCTTACAAGACCTGTTATCACTTTCGAGTAGTTCGTCATAATGCGAAGTGTCTCGGGAGTGAAGTGGTCTTCTTCAAGTGAGTCAACCGCTAGAACAGCAACGACATTATCACCAAAGAGTACCGGCATTGCGGCGAACGAACGTATCCCTACAGTATCCTGATAGTACGGGATAAGGTCATACTCTGCCTGCGGAGCAATGCTCTCAACGAGCTGCGGCTCTGCACGTAGAGCGACTTTGCTGACGGCATCATGCCCAATTGGGAAACGACGTTCACGAGAGAGGTGGGTAAATGCAAAGTCATCAAGCGATGCACATTCAAGAACGAGCTGCGCTTTTTTGGTATTTGTCCAGAAGAAAAGTACACTTAATGAATCAACTTGTTCTCTGATAAGATCAAGTATTTCGGAAAGAAGCAATACAAAATCCTTGCGCGGATCGCGAACCTCGCTTGCTCTGCGAGGAGCAGCTGCAAATCCTCGGAGTGTATCAAGGTAGACTTTTATTGCAGGGTCATATCGTTCTTCTGCTAATTCCCTTGGCAAGGTTGCCTCTTCAAAAGTAACAGGGGTTACTTCCTCTATTTCTTCTTCTATTAGTAACTCTTCAATTTCTTCGGGTTCATACTGCTCTTCCTCGATAGACGCGAAGAGTTCGTCACTTTTAGACTCTATCTCTTCAACCGACTCAACCGGGTCTTCAGCCGGAGGGTGAATTTGTTCTATTGGAGTCGACTGTGGCTTTGGAATCTTACGGATCCTTACATTAGAAAGTTCTTCACTTGAAAAATATGGGAGGTCTTCCGGTGCGGGCTGCTCGAAGAAATCATCTTCTACCATATCTTGCTGGCGGGTAGAAGCACCGTCATTTGACTGACGAAAGATCTTTGAGGAGAGGCGCTTTCCTCCCCCCAAAAGATCATCCTTTAAACCTTTGATACGCGGTATAACGTTTTTTTTCTCAGCCTTTTCGGTGCTTTCGCCGTGTATCTCAAAATCATCGAACGAGACTTTACGGGGCGGGTTCTTTCCGCCATCATTGGGCGAATATCTCCCTGATTCTCCCCCTGTAATTTGCTCGTCGCTCATGAAAGTGATTTAGAAAGTAAACAGTACTAGCGCAGCAGTTCGACGGTGGTTTGATCAACCATTTTTTGAACTGTTCTGAATGACTTATCTGCCTGCTTTGAGGATGTTACTCCGAAATCGAAATTCTTATCCATACGGTATGCACGATAGACAAGTGCTCCGGTTGCATCATCGACATTTGACGTTACCTTCGTTGTCATCTGCCAGTTATTGAGCATGAGCTTCAATGGTGGTTGTTCCGATACTGCAACGACCGGCTTTACCGATGATACTGCCTCTAAAACTGCAAGACGCTTGCCGTCACGTTCTTCATAACGAGCAAGTGTTTCACGAGACTCGATCTGCATCGGATAGACTACATTCTGCCATACAGGTACATTGCTTGTCTTCATATCACCCCATGTTGAATCCTTTGCCACTGCCATTGGTGGGAAGTGTGTCAGTGTCTTTGAAATGTACTCATTCAAACTGGTCTTCGCATTCTGATTGAGCTGTTCCTGGTTCTGCGTTGTACGCAATGAGTCAGGGAGTAATGCAAGTAAACGCGCTACGATATTCGAGGTGCCATACATTTCAATAATATCACCGTTACGTGTTACGATGACACCGACTTCCTGTCCGGCAATAATAGACTGCGTTTGAAAGCGAGCATCTTTTTTATCAGCTTCGCGACTTGATGAGAAGTTTAATTTAACGGTATCCTGCTCATACACCATTGCAATAGAATCGAACTTGATCGTTAGATCAACGGTAGAGTCAGGGCGGATGCTCTTGACCGTCTGACGGAGATAATATGTTGACTTTGAGTAGATCGATCCGTTAGGAAGGAATCTACCGAACATCTTATCATCATTCTGTGCTTCGGCTTTCGAAGAAACCGT
>DATDEW010000323.1:0-2300 GCA_036522935.1 Kapaibacterium sp. (SeqCode) | reverse complement strand
GATCGCTGCCAAGAATGGCAAGTTTGCCGGATACGTAAAACCACTTATTAAAGACCTCGATGTTCTTGGTCGTGAAGATAAGAATAACAGCTTTTTCCACAAGATCTATGAAGGTATCGTTGGAACCGTTACCGATATATTTACCAATCAGCCAAAAGAACAATTCGCTACCAAGGTCCCCATACGCGGCAACTTTGAGAAAACCGATGTAGATATTTGGTTCGCTATCGGCGAGATACTTCGGAATGCCTTCTTAAGTGCTCTTATGCCTGCTATCGATAAGGATGTATCGATAAAAACCGTAGACAAACCAAAGGAAGAAAAAGGATTTTTTGAAGGCATCTTCGGCGGAGGAGATGATAACTAGAACAAACTCGTATGCAAAAAGCCGGTAAAAAACATCCTGCCTTCCCTGCTCAGCGTCAGCATCTACCAGGTATGGAATATAAGATGAAGCCGCTCCCAGAGTTCGAGACGACACTGCTCGGCAGCAATAAACTCCTAAATAAGGTTTGTATCGTTACCGGCGGAGATAGCGGTATAGGTCGTGCCGTTGCCATCGCATTTGCAAAAGAAGGAGCTGACATTGCCATCGTATATCTCAATGAGGATAGGGATGCCAAAGAAACTGCTTCTATCATTACCGAAGAGTATTCGCGCGCTTGTCTTCTTGTTCGTGCTGATATCGGCAAAGAGCGGAATTGTACTATGGCAATAAAGAAGATCATCAAAAAGTACAAACATGTCGATGTGCTTGTCAATAACGTAGGCATACAACAAAGTACAGATTCTTTAGCTGATATCTCGACCAGACAACTTCAACGAACATTCGCCGTGAATATCTTTTCGATGTTTTGGCTTACGAAAGCTGCACTTCCCTATATGGCTGACGGTTCAGCTATCATCAACTCATCTTCTGTAACTGCTTATCGCGGAAGCCCGCATCTGCTAGACTACAGCGCAACAAAGGGGGCGATTGTTTCTTTTACACGTAGTTTATCGGCTAATCTTGTTTCAAAAGGTATTCGTGTCAATGGCGTTGCACCGGGACCTGTCTGGACTCCACTTATCGTAGCGTCATTCTCACCTAAACACGTAAGGACATTTGGAACCGACTCACCTATGCAGCGCGCCGGACAACCATCAGAGATCGCACCGTCTTATGTATTCCTGGCATCAGATGAGTCACGTTATATCACAGGACAGTTCATTCATCCTAACGGCGGTGAGATCGTCGGAGCGTAGTGACGCGGCACACCCTTTCCAACATAGGTGTAAACATTTCTCAATATAGTGTAATAATTATTTTATACTTTACAGTAATTTTGCACATAGGTAAAGTTGCTTTCTGATTCTCCCATAGGTTTGGACGGTCCTTTCCCTCATTTAGCATTTCTCTTTTTATAGAAAGAGTTTTTTAACCTATACCACGATAGATCTATGAAAAATAATTACAACTTATCTACTAAAGCATCACGATTTACCATAGCACTATTTCTCATGCTCGTATGCTTTTACAACACTTCCTCTTACGCACAAACCACGACCACTGCTAGCGGTGAGTTCTCCTTGCAAGGCAGGTTAACCTCGACTACAGGTACACCTATTGCCGATGGAGCACATACACTGGTCGTACGTGTGTATGCAGAAGGCAGCAGTTCTGCCGTCTTTACAGAAACACAAAGCATCACAACAGTCGGTGGACTCTTTGACGCAATGATCGGCGGGACAGGTGACGGTGGTGTAACATTCAATGTAAATGCGAACACTGATTATGAGATCGGTATCACTGTTGATGGAGAGTCCGAACTCTCACCGCGCATTCAACTCGGCTCATCAATAAATTCACTTACTGCCGATCTTGCAGCTAATGCAAATGCCGTTGGTGGCTTTGGTGTCTCAACAGTTGATAGTGCGCAAGCAAATACACTTCTCGTTCTTAATTCTCAAGGTAGAATTAGCACATCACTTCTTGATAGTTCTGTTGTCACAAGTATTAATGGTGCAACGGGAAACATCAATATTGTTGGCGGTGGTGACCTTTCTGTAACAAATACAGGCAACGGTATCACTCTTGCTTTTACAGGTACGGGTGGCGGAGTATTGAATTTCCCGTTCACACGTACGCTTAACCTTGCTACCGGCTCTGCATTTTCGATCTCAAATACACTTGCTGGTTCTGCAGCTTCG
The DNA here is from genome assembly GCA_036522935.1 of Kapaibacterium sp. (SeqCode). Lineage (GTDB taxonomy): Bacteria > Bacteroidota > Ignavibacteria > Palsa-1295 > Palsa-1295 > DATDEW01. The sequence continues at coordinate 110 of DATDEW010000323.1, read as the reverse complement.
TTTAGCAATACAGGTATCGGCTCTGCCGTTGAAGTTACTTCTACTGTTGGCTCCGCCATTAGTGCGTCATCGAACGGTTCAGTTCTCGGAGGTGCAACACTTGATGTAGA
>DATDEW010000322.1:0-2517 GCA_036522935.1 Kapaibacterium sp. (SeqCode) | reverse complement strand
ATGCATTCTTTATCATGGCTCCTGCAGTTGATACGCTCTTCGGGCTAAATATGACTCGGTGTGATGCGCCGCAGACATTCCCTATCACGATCTCAAACCCGGGATGCAATAAACTCAATCTACGTGAAGTAACAATAACCGGAGCACCGATAGAAAATGTATCTCGCACACTAACGGCTACTCTCCCAATAGACATTTCAAATAATCAGAACGTCATTGCATCGGTACGAGTATCGCCAACTACACTTGGTTCATTTAGCGGTACTATATATATTCGTTATCAGATAGAAGGCGGCGTCGAACGTGATACAATTCTTTACTACTCGCTATCAGTTGGATATGGCACGAGGGTACTTGCAATTCAACCCGAGAACATCGACTTCGGTACATTCCGTCTTTGCACGACACTTGATACCTCGGTAACGCTTCGCAACTTGGGCTGTGATACACTTGAGATAACGAGCACGACTATCACTGCGAACATCGATGCTCTCTCACCGCTCTATATGCCTCGCACAAAGATACCGCCGGGTGATACAACAAGCGTTCGTGTCCGTTACGCTCCTATTGGCGCAGGAAGTATGACGGGTAGTATCACATTCTCTTCTACGTCAGACTCTACTAACCCGCTAACTACTAATATTCAAGCAAGCATCATCCCGACCGATTCGGTGCAGATTCGCCTAACACCTGTGAGATCTCTGTTCTATATTGGCGATACGATATCGATGCAGCTCATTTCGGACAAGGATGTATCGCTACAAGTAGGACTTCGCAATATGACCTTCGGAATGAACTACAATGGTGACCTACTTACAGTCATTACGCCAATTGCGCTTATCCCTGGATTAGCAATTCTGCCTGGTGCATCAATGCGTACTCTGCCCGCTAAACTTGAAACGCAGAACTACCTCTTGCAGGGCTCGCCATATATTGTATTGGAAAAAGACAAACCATTTGCTGAGTTTAGGTTCGTCGTCAGCTTGACCGACACAACAACCACACCCCTTTTCATGAGCAATATCATGCTCAACAACAATGATACTGTCTTTTCACGATGTACGCTCGGTATTATCACTGCTCAAACATCGGCAGAGCTTACATTGCTCTGCGGCGACTCGACGCTCCGTGAATTTATGCGTAGTGGTAATGTCATCGGGCTTCGTATTGCTCCTTCGTTTCCGAACCCTATCACATCACGGACAAACTATAAAGCTACACTTCCCTTCACATCATCATCAAAGCAGATGATTCGCCTTGTTATTGTGGATGTGCTTGGAAATGTAGTTAAGACAGTGACCGCTGAAGCTCAAAGCGGTAAGAACACTCTCGAACTAGACGCAAGCCAACTTGCATCTGGCACATATCATTTTGCTATCAGCCCCCTCTCCAATTCGTCCGAAGCAGTCGTCGGTCGTTTCGTTATCGAGCGTTAGTGAAAATCAATTCACAAAGCTGTCATTGACTTTGTGTAACTTGAGGTGGTTAGTATTTACGTCTTTACTAATCACTTACCTCAGATGAAAACTCTCATAGTATTATTTCTATCGGTTTCTGTTTCTCTAGGCTTTGCACAAAACAAAGGCAACTCTGAAGAGGCCGTTACTAATGGCGGCAATTCTATACGCGGCGCATCCAATTCAACCGTCTATATGCAGAACTCCGGCAATAGTGCATATAACAATGCATATCAGTTCAATAACCAGCGCACCATGACGCAATTCTTGAACGATACGACGATGATGATAACTGTCACGGGGCTACTTAATACCAAAGCGGAGAACTACGTTGCGATCTATGCTCTCACACAAGTTGGCACGACCATCGACACTGCTTCGATGCTCATTGCTGAACGAGTCAAGAAGTTCATGAGTGCATTAAAGTCACTTGGCGTTAAAGAAAGCGACATCATCATTGACCAGATATCGCAAGTGCCAACGTTTGATTACGCAGTTGATAAACATCTTTTCTCGAAGACGTTTACAGAAATACCAACCGGCTTTGAGATAAAGAAGAACATCCACGTTGGCTTTGCTGATAGCCAAATGCTTGATGACATTATGGCTGCAGCAGCAAAAGCAGAAATTTATGACATTGTCAAAGTTGATTATAATGTCACCAATATCTCCGATAAATACAAACTGCTTCGCAAAGCATGCTTGGCGGAGATCAAAGAGAAAGTTGACGACTTTGCTGCAATGGGCTTGCGTTTCCAGCCGCTAAATCAAACATTCCAAGAGGGCTCGCAGTCATACTATCCGTTGCAGCGATACTCAAGTTATCAGGCATACAACAATGCTCAAGTGCAAAATACATCTGTCGGTAAAGGTAACACAGTAAATACAGCTGTCAAGAACACTACCTATTATTACAACCGAGTACCATATGATCAGTTCGATGTTGTTCTCAATCCGAACATGGTTGAGCCCGGCGTGCAGTTCACATACTCCGTTAGTATTAAGTATACTCTTAAAGGACAAGAACGTCCTGTTGGCTTAACAGCCCCGCTTGCAAAAG
>DATDEW010000321.1:0-3478 GCA_036522935.1 Kapaibacterium sp. (SeqCode) | reverse complement strand
CACGTAAGAAGCCGCGCGTGTCTTTACCATAACTTCCCGCCTCGCGACGGAAACATGCACTGTACCCTGCATACATGATAGGAAGCTCTTCTGCTTTGAGAGTCTCGTCGCGGTGCATGTTCGTTATTGGCACTTCCGCTGTCGGTATTGCAAAGAGATCATCCTCGTTCATGTAATATATCTGCTCGCGGAATTTCGGAAGATTTCCCGTGCCACGTAATGACTCGGCATTGACAAAAAAAGGCGGCATAACCTCGCAATACCCATGATCGCGAGTTTGAATGTCAAGCATGAAGTTGATAAGTCCACGTTCGAGCGTTGCACCTCTGCCTGTATAAATAGGGAATCCCGCTGCAGCTACTTTTGCGCCGCGCTTAAAATCAAAGAGGCCATATTTCTCTGCAACAGCAAGATGGTCCAGACCTTCTCTCTTCTCGAACCACTTCGCGTCACCATTTGGCGACCACCGCTTTACCTCAACATTGTCTTTCGCATCAGTCCCGTGAGGTACCACTTCATGTGCAATGTTCGGAATTGTATCGAGAAGATGGTTTAATTTCTCTTCGATCTCGCGAAGTTTCAGGTCGAGTCCGGTTATCTCATCACTGACGATCTTCATTTCCGCGATCACATCATCTGCGTTCTCTTTAGCACGTTTAAGCCGCGCAACTTCCTCGCTGACAGTGTTGCGTTTATTCTTGAGGACTTCTACACGTCCGATAATGGCACGTCGGTCACCGTCAAGTTCTAAGACTTCATCAATAACATCATCAGTACGTTTTGCCTTGATGGCAGCACGGACAACATCGGGGGTTTCGCGGATTATCTTTATATCAAGCATGTATTTCGTCTCAAATGAGTGGATTTCAACAATAGATACGTCCTGTTTGCTCCGTAAATGCGTTTTTCATAGACTTTCGGAGCAATAATAGTGTTCTCTTTCGGCTATATTATGATATTAGTAATCCCATCCATACGGATAGACCACTCGTTCTGCAGCGACAAGATCGCGGCGCTTTCTGCCGATTATCATGACCCTGCCAGCCGTGCCCGCTTGCTCCGAAAGGAAAATGCGAAGGCACTTCATATTATCATTGAAGATGATGACATTTGGTGTGAAGATTCACTCTGCATTTTACGTGAGCTTCGCAAGGCAGTTGATATTCCTACAGAGGTATCGCTTGAGCACGTCCCTAGCTCTCCAGATGAGTTGAAGCAGCTACTAGAAATAGGTATCTATCGTATATTTCTTGCTGCACATACGCCACTAGATGTTATCAAAGAAACGGTTGCTATGTTCGGTCCGTCAAAGATAGTCCCGACCGTTACGTTCTTTGATGAAGCAGATGCGCTTTTTGGTTCATATAAAGAAATGAAGATAATGCGAGCAGCAGTGGTTCGTGAGGATGATCCGGCGTTACCAACTGATTGGAATCGTATGGAAGAACTTGCTCGCATAGCAAAAGAAAAAAGCATACGACTTACGTCGCTTTTTGGTGTTTATTCTTATAAAGAACTCATGCAGCTCGTTCGTCTGGCTCCGGCATTTGACTCTGTTGTGCTTGGCTCTGCACTTGCCGGTAATGCTTTTCCGTGTCAAGCACTCTGGCGTGAGGCAGAAGAACTTGCGATCAGTTCTGAAGGTGTTGATTCTAATTTGTGGCGAAATCCGCTAGAAGGTATCCCGCACATTTAAGCTGTGTTCTGTTTTTTTGTGTCTAATTAAAGAGAATATGAAATTACGTCTTTACATTTCACTTGCACTGCTTTTGGTAGTATCTTCCGTATCGGCTCAGTGGTTAAAGAATATTAAGCCCGATAAAGGCAAGAAAAACTTTGACAAGCCGGAGCGTTATTTCGAGTGGTTCTACGGGCAGCGTGCATTTGGCTTAGGCTATATACCCAAAGACGGACGTGTCAAGGCACTTACACAGCGCGACGGGCTTCGTGCAGGTTATCTTCAGCAAGGTAAACAGACTCCGCAATCAGGTGGTAATAGCCAAAACCCGGCAGCAATCACGTGGAGTGCAATTGGTCCGATCAACATACAAGAGGGTGCTCTCGCACATGCCGGTCGTATTCGTACTATTGCAACGCATCCGAATGATGGGAACATTGCTTATATTGGCGCTGCAATGGGCGGGGTTTGGAAGACGACGACCGCCGGCAAATCATGGATTCCTCTCTCAGACAATGCATACTCATTAGCAGTTGGTGCATTGGCACTCGACCCTGTAAACCCAAGTATTCTTTATGCAGGCACAGGCGAACAGACACAAAATGTTGATGCCTATTATGGTATCGGAATCATGAAGTCAGCGGATTCAGGAAAGACATGGGTGCCAAGCGGTTTGAATCAAGTTGGCGCGTTTAGTAAAGTAATTGTCCATCCTATCAATAATAATACAGTGTATGCTGCAGGATCTCGTTCCGGAGGTGGGGTATATATCACCGATGATGCTGCAAAAACATGGCGCAAAGCAGCCGGTGGGCTTCCCCCTGGAGATGTGACGGATATCGCTCTTGCAATAGATGGAGCTACTACAGTCCTTTACGCTGCACTTGCAAGCCAAGGTACTTTTCGCTCAAATGACGGAGGTGCAACCTGGATACGTGTTCATAGCTATACCCAAATGCGTAGGATCCTTTTGGGAGTAAACCCGAAAAATTGGAGAGACATTATTGATATGTCAGTAGATTTCGAAGGCGGACTTGAAGGGATCATGAGAAGTACGGTCGGTGGCGGAGAGAATGATGATTGGAGTGCAATTGATGGTCAACTTCAACCTGAGCTTATCTTCGGAAATAATAATCAGGGGTGGTATGATGCCTATGTGGTCCGAAATCCCGACAATGCTGATGAAGTATTAGTAGGCGGTATATCAGTTTGGCGGTCAAGTGATGCGGGTGATAGTTGGGCCGACGTTGGACAAGCATATCAGGCAGGTGGTATTCACCCCGATCAACATTATGCTGCATATGCCAAACCGGGGTCAGTGGTATCGGGCGAAGGCGGACTTTTATTTGTAGCAAATGATGGAGGTATTGCTGTCAGTATTGATAATGGTGAGTCATATGAAATATTCCAAGATAGTTTAGCTGTTACGCAATTCTATGGCATGGCGATCGACCAGAATACAGATGACCTGACGTATGGTGGCACTCAAGATAACGGTACGTTATCGGGTGGCAGAAATGACGATTGGACATTTGAATCAGGTGGGGATGGTGGTACCGTTGTTGTTGACGAAGATAATTCACAGCGCTATTGGTACATGCGTCCGGGAGATGGTAATTATCCTATAAAAGTACAAAATGGTGTTGAAAGTAATTTTTCGTCAGGTATTACTGGTACTGATAGTGTTGGCTGGGTAAAACCTCTTGTAATGGACCAAGCCAACAACATCATGTATACAGGTACTCAATTCTTTTATTATTCGACGAATCTCTCTTCTTGGGTCAAGCGCTCAAGAAAGCT
>DATDEW010000320.1:0-11606 GCA_036522935.1 Kapaibacterium sp. (SeqCode) | reverse complement strand
AATGGAGATGATCGATGCGGAAGTACTCGATGCGCTCGAAGAAGCTTTCAAGCTTGGCTTCCCGACCGATGCAGGTGCATTACTGCTGATAGAAGTTGACGGAAGAAAAGCATCACTCCAAAGAATTGCTGATAGTATCATTACAATAGCGAATACTCACAATGCTCGCTCGGTACGAACTGCCAAAGATGATATCGAACGAATGCAGCTATGGCAGGCAAGAAAAAAAGCATTCGGCGCACTCGGCAGAGTAAGCCCAAGCTATTACACGCAAGATGGTGTGATACCAAGGTATGCATTACCTGAAGTACTTGAAGAGATATCTAAGATCGGAAAGAAGTACGAACTTCGCATCGCAAACATCTTCCATGCAGGCGATGGTAACCTTCACCCTGCGATCCTTTATGACGAAAAAAGTAAAGAAAGTATTCATAGATGCCTCGAGGCAAGCAAGGAGATATTACAGCTTTGCATCCGATATAACGGCTCTATCACCGGAGAGCATGGAGTAGGTATTGAGAAAAAAGAAGCATTGGGGTGGATGTTCTCCGAGCGTGACTTAGAGTTGATGAAGCGAGTTCGGGATGTATTTAACCCGCTTGGCACACTTAACCCCGGGAAATTCCTCCCGACAGATCATCCATGTATGGAGACAGGGGTTAAGCACCGGCAAGTTGCTGTATAGAAAAATGCCCTCCCGGATTTGAACTCCCTTTACTCCTTTTATGTAGTTAGATACGTTGAACAAAAAAGACCAATTACTTTTCCAAATGAAACGGTCATATCAGTACATCATAGCTGTTGCTTTGGCTCTCGTAGGAGCCGGTTCTGCATTTGCCCAAGATGATAATTCGTCGGGCAGAACGCACGTCTATGAATTTTTGAATGTGGCCCCTAGCGCACGTGCCGCAGCGCTTGGCAACACGTTCGTTGCGATGAAGAACGACCCGAATACGCTTTTTAGCAATCCGGCAGCAATGATGTCCATCGAACGAAGAGACTCCCTTCAAGAAGGACTTCCCCTCTCATTCGGAATGACAAAGCATGTGCTTGATATCAATGAAGGATATGCAAGTTTTGCAGGCAAGATACCTGATGTAGATAATGGTGCATTCGGAGTAGGTGTACAATATATCAGTTATGGTACATTTGATGGACGCGATGGAGTAGGGCAGCAAACGGGAGATTTTTCGGCAGGTGAATTTGCGCTTACATTCGGCTACGCAGGTACGATACCTGATAGATCCTTTAACTACGGCGTTGCGATAAAATATATTTCATCAACTCTTGTATCCGGCGGTTCAACAGAGAATTTCAGTTCAAGTGGTATTGCTGCTGATCTTGGTGTGTACTACGAGAACACTCCTTGGCAAATGACATTCGGTCTATCAGCTTTGAATATTGGTACACAGCTCTCGACCTATGCAGGCATTCAGGAAGCACTACCATTCAATTTACAATTCGGTGTATCAAAGAAACTCGAACGTCTTCCGCTTACACTTCATCTTGCATTCAGGAATATCACACGCGATCTCGAAGGGCGTAATTTCTTTTATGCACTCAATGACTTTTCTCTCGGCGGTGAATTTAACTTGAGTAGGGTAATGAGATTGCGATTCGGTTATGAGAATCAAAAACGTCGTGACCTCAAAACACCTGAAGGATCAGGGCTTGCTGGTTTCTCCTTCGGATTTGGGTTTGCATTTACAAAGCTGAACTTTGATTATTCTGTGAGCGCTATGGGACCTGCTCTCAGCGATCTGCACCGATTCGGTGCAGCTTACTACTTCTAAGCAAAACTAGCGGATCATTACTTTCTCGCGAGAAGTATTTCCATCTTCATCAGTGATAGTCAGAAGGTAGACGCCTTCTGCAAGACCTTTGACGTTAATGTCGTAGTCTTTTAATGATAATCCAAGATTGCTATGGACTACCCTTCCTGAAATATCACTAAGTGTGACTTCATGAACCGGTTTGGTGCTTTCGATATGTAAAATATCAGAGGCAGGATTTGGATAGATATGAACATCTACTCTCATATTATCCAGCGGAGAAACCTCAGCAGTACCAAGCATTGTAAGTGAACCATCAAGATCTTGCTCCCATAAACGATACGTTATCTGAGAAGTCGGAGCAGAATTATCAAGTGACATATATCTTGCCCCTGAAGATGAGTTCTTCGCGGCAACTGTTGCTATCTGCTGCCAATTTCCATCTGCCGATCTCTCAATAGTAAAGTGAGATACATTCTCTTCCTTCGCCGTCTCAAATTTTAGTGCAACATCACCACTCGTCGTTCTATCTGCCTTGAAGCTTACGAGTTCAACGGGCAGATATGTTGCAGAACCGGCAAAGACAAGACGCATCATAGGCAGAAGCGGACCGCCGGCTGCACCATTGAGAACTGTTCTATTCGTATCATAATACTTCACACCTGCGGAGGTAGAGAACTTACGAAGCAGAGAATCATAAAGCGGTTTATATTCAGAAGAGGAAGGAGTACTTAACGATTTAGAAAGCAGCACCAACCCTTTTGAGGCATCACCACCAATTGCAAAGCCTTGTGTAAGTGAGCATTGAACGCTATAACGCATCCCACGAATAAGCTTGACGTATTTCGTGAATATAGAACGCTGGAAGCCACGCTCAAGAACGTTATACGAAATATTTTTCAGGTCAACAATAGCATTCCCTGTATCACGAATTGTTATCGTCCAGTTCGTTGTGCCATTCGGTGTTAAATGGAAAAACTCAATGCCACGAAGCGAATCTGTCGTAATTGGTGTGAACTGATAGTTGAATGCTGTCTCTGAAGTAGTCATCGTACCGACAGTATCCGGAGAGCCGTCATCAAGTGCATAGACATCATTAATGTTCAATGTTCTATAAAGGAAATTGGTATCGTTTGCTTTATAGTAATCCGAGAACGTTTGCTCTATTGTCGCTTTGCAGGTGAATATTCCCCCTTGCGAACCCTCGATTATCCATTCAGGCATTGTGAGTTTTACGTCGCTTCTTGCCGCCGGAGCCGAGAGAGATTGCATGCGGTGATACACTTCCCTGTTAAGCTGGTCGCGGATGACAAGCCGTACCTGATAGACACCCTGTGTCACTTGCAAGCCATTACTTGCAACTGTTACTTTCGGTTCAAGCGAATACACCTTCCTAGGGATATGCGTATAATTCTCTGCGCCAAGATCGATCTTTGTAACTTCAAGGTCAGTCTCATTTTTACCTCCGAACGTCGGGGCAATGATCTGCAATCCATCGATGACGAACTCATCTTTATCATCGAACGGAGAGCCAAACTCAGCACCATCATTCTTTGCATCAAGCCGTAAACGAAAACGCGAGTGGTTATGAATGTATGTTGAAGGGATCTGAATCCGTACTTTCTCGGAAGCAATATCTATACCCCCATAGATCTTGGCGATAAGCTTCCAACTTGATTCAGATGGGTTATATGTCGGCGCCGACGAAGCGATCGCCTCGATAACAAGACTGTCACCGCTAATGATAGTGTTCGTGGAATTTATAACTTTACTTTCCGGACCGAGAAGTAAGTGGCTACGGATCCCGGCTTTAATGCTATCATTCTTAGGTGTCCTCTGTAAACTAAAAATAAGATGCGGGTTACTTCTTCCGGCAAGGTCAATAGGTGCTGTTGTCAGCGTATCACCCGACGAGCTGCTTAAGTAGTTAGCATCTGAAACACTACGTCTATCAAGTATGACCGCACCGCTTGATACAGGTGCAACCTGGTCATAGAACACATCACCCCCTGATGCTACATGGCTTGCGCCGTATACATGATAGTTGCATCTATCCAGTGTTTTATAACCATCAATAAACGGAAAACTTAGCGGGGTTATACGAACAAAATCACGAACGTATACATTGTCGTGCCCCCAAACATCAGTATTATTTGAAGCTGTGGAGATCGTTATCGTCAGTCGATACTGTCCGCAGGGGAAGCTAAGCAGCGTAGGTCCATTATATTGATGTATCCCGATCTGGAAAACTGTCATACTATCATTTCTAATGTAGACCTGCGCTCCGGTAACCGTGTTTGTTACGACATATGACACATAAACCCTGCGAAGTGTATCCGATAAGTTCTCAAGAGTAAATGACGGCGTAAGCGAAGCACTTGTAAACTCAAAATGATTATATGGCGGATTGTCTATCGTAACTACTCGTACTGAATTTTTCGGCACCTGCATAAATTTTACCGCAAGTCCGTCATGAAGGGGCTTCTCATACTGGCTCCCGCTAAACGAACGTGCATGATAGAGTCCTCGATCAAGATACATTGAAGCAAAACTGCTCATAGAATCCTCAATACCAATTGTAGCGCTGCGCTCGAAGATACGCTCTGCGGAGTCCCCGTCAATTGCTCCATCAAATGAACGATAGTGGAATGTAATAGAGGAGTCGGGTCTGGTATATACTATCTGAAATGTTGCCCTAATATGTCCGTTCGTACCCTTCAATCCCATGTCATAGAAACTTACAAAGCTCGTATCACTGACGGTACGGTAGTATATTTTTGATGAGTCACCTCGAAGTTCAAGATCAGACCATAACGGAAAACTTGCACCGAACGGTGAGGTCGGTAGATATGAATTCTTTTTACCGTTCAAATGACGAAAGAAAGTATCTAATATCGTCGTGGGAGGAATTGAATCATAACTTACGAATCCATTGACATGCACAAATCTCGGCGGCAAAGACAACTCTCTTCCATAGTAGTTCATCGTGAATGTTGTCCCGCTCGGGAAGATGCGGACATATCCGCTATCAGGATTGCCAAATCCTGTTACTCTTGTCCATGAACCGAACGTAGTATCAAGAAAACGGTATGTCGGTTTTTGGGGATGATTATCGTCGGAATCAACGGTATAATATTGTATTGATGGCGCAGAGTAGTATACCGGGTTACCGCGTCTTGCGAATCCGTTTGAAAAAACACAAAGTAATGCTACGACACAAATAGAAACAATTCTCTTCATTGACTCTCCTTCATCACACTCTAAAGACACGCCTGGACGGTCATATATAACATTCCTTATCTGAGAATAAGAAATGGGGTAAACCGTTCGCCTTCTGTCGTCTGCATCGTGAGCACGTATCTCCCTGAGATCAGCTTTGATACATCAAGCTCCAACTCCTCATACAATCCGCTCTGTGTAAGTCTCTCGATACCAAGTACATCCGTCACCTTTACTTCGGTTATGTAATTACCAGTCGGTGCTTTTATCGTAAGAAAACGTGAAGCCGGATTTGGGTATACTTCAAATCCACCGAGATTTGTACCTTTTGGTACGCTGACAATAAACTTCCCGACTCCAAATGGCAAGAACGTATAGGCATCAGCTTCATCAAATCCGGAGACAACTGCAAAAACGGGCACAGGCGAGGTTATCTTATGCACCCCTACTTCTACCGGTATCTGAACAGCAGACATTTGTGATTGTGGAATATCATCAGGTGTACGCAACGATGTAACACTATTGCCATCAAGCAGTACTTCACTCCCTCTATCTCTCGGATAGACGATCGTTACATAGTTAGCCAGGTCACCTGAGCCTGTAAAGAGTTTTGGTGAGTACCATACCATCGTATCTTGCCAATCCGAACGAGGTAAGATGGTAACGAGCGATGGATCACTATTTGCATATACATCACTTCCAACTGTAGCAAGATAACATTGCGCTTTTTGCGAGACACTAAATACTTCCGGTGCAGTAATTGACATTTCAAGCCAACCCGTCGATGTTTCCCTGAGCAGTCCGCGTCCGGTTAGCACGGTAAAATTCATACTGTCGCTTACAAAGATAACTCTACCGGGATGGTCAGTATTCGAGAGCGGGGAGATGAAGAACCCTTCATCAACATGACTCTTCGGAAGTAACTGGTCAAGCATTTCATTACATGCCTGATTCCCAATAGGTACATATCCGCACGTAACATTTGTAATAACGCTCACCGGAGCAGTTGCCTTGATCGTTGTGCCTGAAAATCCACGTTCACCCGATGCTGTTTTCGAATCTGCCTTCACAATGACGGATTCGCCTGTACCTAACAAAATTGAGCGGGTAACACCGGCTTCACCGCCAAGAGGGGCAATGTTGGGTGTTATACTTACCATAGTTTCCGGATTCGTCGCTGTTACGACAAGTTGCGTAAAATTATTCTCGCCTACATCATTGAATATACCCCATGATGAGACGATATATTCCTTCCCAAGTTGACTATCAGGATATATCTGCGTTGCATCACCGGCGAATGGCATAAAGCGGTGGACCACAAGCGATGCGGGTTGTGTCGTTGTAACGATAATATACTTATTAACGATGGTATACGATTCATCCGTTATTGCAATATTTGCAGGAAGAGCAACGGATGTAACTTGAAACGGTTCAAAAGTAAAATCAATTACCTGCCCGGGCAAGATCGCTTTTCCGCTTCCTTTATAGGCACTCATGATGCGTAGAGTGATCGTCGGCGTTTCATTCCCGGAGATCCGTTCGGGACCTTCGGGTAAAGCAAAAATAAAGCGCGTCCCTGCTCCGTTAAGTTGTGCGGAAGCCGGTGCCGCTAACGCAAGCACAAGGAGGAATAGAGATAATAAATGCTTAGGGTTCACCCTATAAAAAGCAACCAAAAGGACAGATAGTTCACCCCTTCTAATCGAGAAATGCCCATGTGACATCAAGCTTGAACATAAAGCCTGTCCGAGGGTACAGACTGACCGTATAGAACGGCTCACCCGTCAAATTTAGAAGTAAAATATTGATCTGTGCACGTCTATCGACTTCGGCAGTAGCAAGGAAATCAAATATATATTTTGGTTGCGTCAGTCGTTCATCATTGTATGGGTAACCTCCCAAACTTTCACTCCCGCGATAGACATAATAATCCGAAGCATTATCGTAGCTAAGTGTCGTACTCAACCTGTTCATATATCGGGCACGAAGCCCCAAACTCAAACGAAGATTGCCTTCGAATACCTCATTCTCAAAATAAAATGCTGCCGAACCATTGAGTTTATCCGAGAGCGGAGCACGGAGAGCTTCGTTCGCTGTATAGTTGGAAACAGGATCAACCTGAGGTGAATAGTTTGCTGCAAGCGATACTCTAAAGACAGAGAACCACACATCAAGCGCTGAACGTATCGAACTTGAATGTATTGGCTCCGACGAAAAGGAAGGTACAAGATATCCCGTCGTATCGGCGGGGGCAACTACTCCTTCCGGTTCGCGCCTATCAAGGTAACCAACTGTCAGAGCAACGCTATCGCGTTTTGAGAGTGGAATACCTACTCGCGCAAATCCACCGACGTTCGATATTTCGTATGTTGCCGTTGGTGTGGGTGAGAGCGATGCACGATCTCTTCCATAATTATAGAGAGCGCTCAACGATAGAAATCTTGAGAGCTTCATTTCTGCTCCGAGACCAAAGTTCGTAAAGAATTGGCCTGCCTGCGACTCACCTGCTACTGATAGTTGCGAAAGCGTAGCTCGGAAATACCCGTCAGCGCTCAAACCGAAATCACCACCGATAAACAGAGAGTCCGATGCGAAACCGGAAAAGCGGGTTTCTTTGATACCGGTGCAAGCGCAGCCATCATCTTTATGCAGTAACTGCAGATCGCCTCGCACAAGTGCTTTGGTAATAAATGATCCTATCTCAAGTGCAACAGGCTGTGAGAGCGATAATCCGGCTCTCTCACCAAGCGAGAGCGGTGAATACTTTTGTGCAAAAGCAGAATCATTAGCAAAGATTCTCCGAGAAGCTCTCGTATAGAAACCACCGAGTTTCGTACGCTCTTTTTCCGACAGTAATGAAAGCGAGAACTCCCCCATTACGTCTATTCGAGTACGGTGGTCGTAACTATTAGGCGTCAAGACCTGCGCCAGTTTATCATCGAATATATCCGTCGTGCTGTCTTGAATGGTGACGCCGCCGTTGAGTCCGCTGAATGCTGTTGTATAAAGCACAAAGAGCGTCGCATCTACTTCAGGAGTAAAGTAGTTTGCCTGTCCACGAACCCACCAGTTATCAACTCGCGGATTGAATAGCCCTTTATCTACCTCTGCCACTTGATCTTGTGACTTCCCCGCCGCTCTTCGGTAGAGAGCAATTGTCAAGTTCAATGGCTCACTGGTATTATAACTAAAAAGACCTTCGAAGTTCGAGTATGCATTGCTAAGTTCTTGCGAAAGACGGATACGGGAGTATGTCGTCGGTGAGCGGAATTTCTCAAGTGTGAAATTCACATTGTCGCTTCCCGCCAGGTCGTTGAAGTTCTGTTCTTGCGATTGGCTTACCCGTATCGAACTTGTCATCTCTAAAGGAAAATAATTCAGCATACTATTTCCTGTTAGCGGGTCAGTAAGCGGAAGTATTCCATTAAGAGAACTTGATATGAGGGGCTCCGAGGTTCTGTTGGTCATCATGAACGCTTCACGTCCATATGACTGGTCTCGTTGTATCAGCGAAAAGCCAACCTTCGAATCTTCCAGCAGTGACGGTATCGTCTGCGGATCACCATAGAATCTGCGAGCAGGGACAGAATAGACGAACTGCGAATTGATATTATCTACTAATGGCCGGTAATACTCTTGCGGTGTTGCCCTCTTGAGAGTATCGGCTACCAGAAGCGAATCTGTCGGCTGTGCGTAGACATTACTCCACAACGAGATAAGCGCCCCGATAAGGAGTGCTTGAAAAACCGATATAGTCCGTGTTTGGAACAGTTTAGTGCAGCAGATATCGCAGATGCTAACAACAGATACCTGCGTGATAATCCTCAAATAAACTACTTCCGGAGCCCGTATCTTTTCCGGCTTTATCAGTGTTTATACGTCCCCGCAAAATATGAGCAGACTTTTCGACGATAACGACACACGAATCGGCATAGCCATCCTTGGCTCGACCGGCAGCATAGGCAAGCAGACGCTTGATGTTCTATCGCGCTTTCGGGATAAATATAAGATCATTGGTCTGACAGCCCGCTCATCTGCAACTACGATGATAGACCAGATCCGGCAGTTTCGTCCTGTTGTTTCGATCATGGAAGATAGGGATGCATACGAACAGGTTAAGGAAGTTATAGGTGATGAAGATGTTCATCCCAAAGACTATACCTATGTACTTCCCCAACATCATACAAATACTTCTGACAAACACGATGAACTTGAGCGATTAGCATCCGATAAAGGAGTTGATATTGTCGTAGCGGCAATGGTCGGCTTTGCAGGTCTTCGCCCGACCATAGCAGCGATCAAGGCAGGAAAGAAAGTTTGCATCGCGAACAAAGAAACATTCGTTGTTGCCGGAGAACTCATTAATGCACTCGCAAAGAAGTCAGGCGCTGAAATTGTACCGATAGATTCGGAGCACTCCGCAATTGCACAGTGTCTTGTAGGCGAGAAACACGAGAGCATCAAACGAATCATCCTCACAGCAAGCGGCGGACCATTTCGCACACTTGCAAAAGGATCATTTAAAGACATCACTCTCGAGCAAGCGCTTAAACATCCGAATTGGGTGATGGGCAGAAAGATAACGATCGACTCCGCAACACTCATGAACAAGGGTCTCGAAGTTATCGAAGCGCGCTGGCTCTTTGATGTACCCTTGGAGAAAGTTGATGTCATCGTACATCCTCAGTCTATCGTTCATTCGATGGTGGAATTTGTTGACGGCAGTGTAAAGGCACAGTTCGGTGCACCTGATATGCGCCTGCCAATCCAGTATGCCCTTAGTTATCCGGACCGTCTTCGGCAGGAATATGACATCCTTGATCTCCTCAAGAATAACCGGTTTGACTTCGAAGAGCCTGATACGGAGCGTTTCCCCTGCCTTGAACTTGCCCGTAAATCATTGCGCCGTGGTGGGTTATACCCTTGCATATTAAATGCAGCAAATGAGGTCGCTGTGGAAGCATTTTTAGATGGGAAATTGCGTTTTACAGATATACCGACCGTTATCGATTCTGTAATGGATTCTGCTCCTGCAGGAAGCGGTGACCCCTTCGACGCATCAAGTGACGAGTCGATCGAGACCGGTCTTTTACGTATTTATGAATCAGATAAAGCCGCAAGAGTTGCGGCGAAACAGTTCATAGCGAAATTGAGTATAGCATAGGTTACCCAAATTATACAATATGGAATTTCTAACAACACTTTTTTACTTCATCGTCACGATATTCGTCCTCGTATCGGTGCATGAGTTCGGTCATTTTATTGCCGCACGTATGTTCGGCATGTGGGTACCTGTCTATTCTATCGGCATGGGCCGTCGTCTCTTTGGCTGGAATAAGATCAATGGCTTCACCTTCAATAATCTCCCTGAAGAGATAGAGAACAAGCTCGGCGCAAATACCGACTATCGTCTTTCGCTTTTGCCAATCGGCGGCTATGCAAAGATCGCGGGCATGATCGACGAAACCCAGACCGAAGAACTCAAAGGACCTGCTCAACCATGGGAATTCCGCTCAAAGAGCTGGTGGAAAAAATCCATCGTAATCTGTGCAGGCGTTATACTGAACTTCCTCTTAGCTGGTGCAATATTTATCGGCATTAAGTATTCGCAAGGCAAAGAGATCATTGAAACAACTTCAATAGGATATGTACGACAGGCATCGGTCTCTGCAAAGCTTGGTGTTCAGGCGGGTGATAAGATCGTAGCTATCAACAATCATCCCGTACGCGACTGGGGCGCTGTCAAACATGAAGTGTTCATTGAGAATATCGGTAACGACTTCACGATGACCGTTGAGCGCAACGGCGAGCGCAAAGATTTTCTCTATGATAATGATGCTTTCGGTAATCTTGCAGATGACTACGAGGCAACAGAAAAGAATTTTGGTATCGTCCCTGAAGGCATACCGGGTGTAATGATCGGTGATAAACCTATTGCAACAGAACCGGCTGATAAGATCGGCTTGCAAAAAGGTGATGTTATTACCTATATTAATGACGTGCCGATAGCGAACTCCACTGCAATGATAGATAATGTCAGTGCAAACCCCGAGAAAGAGATCACTATCAAATGGAAACGTAACGGACAAGAAATGTCAGCACTCGTTACCCCGAACAAAGCAGGACGCATCGGCGTCGCTTTGAGCGATCTTCCGTTCAATGGTAAAACCCGTCACGAAGATTATTCTATCACAGAAGCAGTATCCGTTGGTATTGACGAGCTTTTTACACAGACTAGAATGTATATGAAAGGCATCGTGCTGCTGGTAACAGGAAAAGCTGATGCGTCGAAGAATCTTGGCGGTCCTATTAAGATCGCACAGTATGCAGGCAAGAGTGCCGAAGGCGGCGCAGTTGCATTTCTCACATTCATGGCAATACTTTCTCTCTCTCTCGCGTTCCTAAATATACTCCCTATCCCCGCACTTGATGGCGGGCATCTTGTGATCATTATCGTCGAAGCAGTCCTTCGCCGTGAAATATCACAGAAGTTGAAGCTTCGCATTCAGCAAGTAGGTGTAACGGCACTTCTGCTGCTTATGGGATTTATGATCTTTAACGACATTAGCGGTCTTCTATAACATACAATCATGGTCTCACTACGTCCTTATAAAA
>DATDEW010000319.1:0-5476 GCA_036522935.1 Kapaibacterium sp. (SeqCode) | reverse complement strand
GCCGAACAGGAATGGGCGCTAACACAAGAAGCAATGCAGAAAGCGCTTGACTCGCTCCGCGATATGCGTAAACAAGAAGGCAGCGAACTTGAGAAGGACTTACGTAAACGCGCTGCAAACCTTGAGGATAGAGTTACAAAGGTAGAAGCTCTCTCAAAGAATGCCGCCGCTGAAGAATATGCAAAAGTAAAAGAGCGTGTCATCGAACTCACCAAAGATGCGAACGCCATCAACAACGAACGTCTTGAGCTTGAAGTAGCACTTCTTGCCGAGCGACTTGATATTACCGAAGAGATCGTGCGATTCCGCTCACACATCAAGTTCTTCTATGAAGCCCTTGATGCTCCCGAACCTGCAGGCCGCAAGCTGAACTTCCTCTTACAGGAAATGAACCGCGAAGTGAATACGATGGGCTCAAAGACGAGCAATCCGGAGGTATCACACCTCGCCGTCAGCGCAAAAGAAGAACTTGAAAAAATCCGTGAACAGGTACAGAACATTGAGTAATGCGATTTACAAAGGTCATCATATTATCCTTTATTGCTCTTCTCCTCTTTAGCTGTACCAGCGAGGCGCAGAAGAAGAAGTCTTCTCCACCAGCTGTAAATCTGCCTGTTGATAAGGATGTATCTTATACACATGTAACCATTGATACAGCTGACACAAGGGACTCTCTTAATGAAGAGAATGACGCATTGTTCAAGCTCATTTTACAAAAAGGGGAAGCACAACACATACCTTCCCTTGAAATAGGCAAAAGAGTAGTTGGATACGGGAAACTCCTTCTTGGCAACCCATATGCCGATAAAACGCTTGAGGTAAATCCAAACAGTGAATCATTAGTCTGCAATCTTACAGGATTTGACTGCGTGACGTTCTTTGAGAATGCATGGGCATTTGCAAGGACAGTTAAGGCAGACCCCGCACCTACCGATAAAGATTTTACGATACAGCTTCGTACTCTCCGTTATCGCGATGGGGTTTTAGATGGATATGCATCCCGCTTGCACTATACAACAGACTACTTCTATAATAATGCGAAGCGAGGCAATCTCGAAGAAATGACCTATTCAATAGCCGGTGTCTATGCCATAATAGAAGACAAGCCGATTGACTTCATGTCGAATCATCCTGCTTCATATAAACAAATTGAAAACAACCAAGCAGAGTGGAAACGAATAGAGTTTTATGAGCGCGAGATGGCGAACCGTGGCGGTTTTTCCTACATTAAAAAAGAGAATGTAGCTAAGATAGAAAAAGGTATTCAGGACGGAGATCTCATTGGCATTACGACAAGCATCCCGGGCATTGATTGTTCGCATACCGGTATTGCGGTTCGCGGTGATGATGGTAGAATTCATTTGATGCATGCAAGCCTGACAAAGAAGAAGGTCATTATTTCTGATGAACCACTTGCTGACTACCTTGCTGGGAATTCAAAACAAACAGGCATTATCGTGTATCGCCCCTTAGAAGTTAAAAGCAAGTAATATGGTAACTAAAGACGACGTACAGAAAATAGCAAAACTCGCACGACTTGAGTTCAAAGAGTCAGAGGTTGATGCATATACAACAGACCTTAACAATGTACTTGGCTATATTGACCAACTCAAGGAAGCGGATGTGACGGGTGTTGCACCACTTGAGAACATCAATGAGACAGTCGAACTCAACGACTTCCGCAAAGACGAGTTCATTCCTACTACCTCACGGGATGAAGCATTGAAGAATGCACCAAAAGCTGCAGATGGATATTTTCTCGTTCCTAAGGTTATCGAGCAGATGAAAGGAGCCATATCAGTTGATGTTGATGAAGATATTGAGGAGATGTGACCCGGTCAGCGTTTGAAATCTTCAACTAATTTCGCCGCCGCATCGTAACTCGTCATTTGGCGCTCTGTGATGTTCGTTACAAACGCAGCTAGCTTATCTCTCCGCTCATTCGTCCAGAAATCTACCCTTAGTAAACTCTCCACAAGTTCAACAACTCTATCCCGTTCATTCTGACTGCGCTTGGTTAAAAAGAGCCCTGTCTTTAGTTGGTGTTCTTTGTGTCGATCTATCTCGGCTACAACATCTTCAAGCCCTAGACCCTTATTCGCAACCGTCTTCACTACATCAGGTATCCACTCGTCTTCGGCGTGTGTGATTCGGAAGGTAAGTATCGTCTTTATTGCAAGTACTGCCTGGTCTGCTCCTTCGCGGTCGCTCTTGTTTAAGACGAAGAAGTCTGCTATCTCCATCAACCCTGATTTCATCGCTTGAACAGCATCTCCTGACTCAGGCACGAGCACTACGATCGTCGTGTCCGCTGTCTTTGCAATGTCAAGTTCTGATTGCCCAACACCGACTGTCTCAAAAATGATAATATCATATCCTGCAGCGTCGAGAATATCTGCTGCATCTTTCGTCTTTGCAGAAAGACCTCCGAGTGAGCCGCGCGTCGCCATAGAACGGACAAACACACCGGAGTTCATTGATACATCCTGCATCCTGATACGGTCGCCGAGTATAGCGCCTCCGGTAAAGGGACTTGTCGGATCAATGGCAATAATACCAACTGATTTCCCAAGCTTCAAAAATGTTTTTGTGAGTTCGGAAGTCAGAGTTGACTTCCCTGCTCCGGGTGGACCTGTGATGCCAATACGGTAAGCATTGCCGAGTTTAGAGGCAATACCATGCTGAAGCTGCTGCATCTGGGGCATATCGTTCTCGACGACAGAGATCGCCTGTGCGACTGCACGTCTATCACGGGAAAGTACTTTGGGTATGAGTTCTTCTATATTCAACAGATGTATTCTTTAACACAAAAATACGGGAAGCTTAGAGCGCTTTCTCGTATATCCGGTAGGTTTTATATTTTTCGCCGTTCATCATCGCGATCGCGCGGTTCATAGCGTCATTATTTTCAAGTATCCATGATGCTTCGCCCCATGAGTAGCCCTTTTGCTCGGCGCGTTTGATAGTATCTGCATAGAGCATGCCATCAATGCCAAGTCCGCGAAACTCTTGAATGACTCCAAGCACAAAAACTCTGACGCTTTTTATTGCTTTCTTCTTTGTAAGAAGATTATATACGGTGGCGGGTAAATTCATGATACCTCGTGGTATCTTCACTCCTGCCATTAACGCTTCGTTTATATTTGGAAGTGAAAGCCCAAAGCCGATAGGTTGCCCGTTCTTCTCTGCTATCAGGATAAGGTCGGGGTCATAGATCTGCTTTAGGTCATCTGCAATAAAGTCAAATTCTTCATCAGTGAATGGAAAAAAACCCCAATTCTTTTCCCATGCGCTATTATAAACTCGTTTGATGCGCTCTATTTCGGCAGTAAAATCTGATTTCTTGAATGAGCGGACCGTTACCCCTGACCGAGCTTGCAACGCTTTTGTAACACGTAGAAGCTTCTCACTTTTTGCGTTGCTCGTTGTCAGCTTCCATGCATACATGTCCATTGCTTTTGCATACCCTGCTCGTTCAATGAGGTTGATGTAGTAAGCTGGATTATATGTCGTTAAAAGTACAGGGGGAGAATCAAATCCGTCTACGAGTAGGCCACATTCATCGTTCGATGATGGGTTATATGGCCCCCGAATACTTGTCATCCCCTTTGAACGGACATAGTTCTCTGCTTTATTCAGCAAAGCTTTCGCAACTTGAGCATCATTTACACATTCAAAAAAACCAAAGAATCCGACCTTGTCATTATGAAGTGAATTATGGGTATGGTTGATAATCGCTGCAATTCGTCCGATAATTTTACCACCACCTTCAGCTATGAAGCATGCTATCTCGGCATGTTTATAGAACGGGTTCTTTACTTCGTCTATGAGATTCATCCTATCCATCTCAAGCGGCGGGACCCAGTTCGGGTCACCATCATAGACATCCCACATCATCCTAATATATGCGAGCTTCTCCTTCTTTGTCGAGATGCGGCGGATGTTCATGGCAAGAGAGTGCAGCCTTTATTTCTTTGCTGAGCCGTATGCTTTCTGCATCGCTAAGCTTGCATCTGCAGTAGCTTTTTGAGCATTTGCTCCGGCGGTCATTACCTTCTTACTGTTCTTTTCTATCGTCTCGACGATCTTTGAATACTCGTCATAATGTTGCTTGTTCGTGAACTGCAATTGACCGTCTTTTACTTCTATATTGATCGACTTGCCGTATTCCATTGCTTTTATCACATCAATATAGAGTGTGGATAGATTTTTTGTATATTTCTCGAACGCATTATGATCAAGTGTATATGCATCTACGAACTCCTTGAGAAACGTTTTTCTCTTTGACTTTGGTACGATCGCACGTATCGCCTCAACTGAATCCTGCAAAGATCTGAGCGTCGCATTACTCATCGTACGATAGACCTCAAGGTAGCTTGTAAAATCCTTCAGGCCTGCCATAACACTATCCATCCTTTTCGGCGTAAAAGAATCCGGGTCCAACGGACGAAGTGCATTTATCTTTTCAAGTTCAGCATTAAATATCTTCGCGCGAAGGTTCAGCCCTTTCATGGCTGTGTCAATAAGCGCATTCGCTCTGTCCGAGAGGATGTCTTCCGGAGAAGGTGCTTGCGCAAAAGCCGATGAGGATAGAAACGCTACAATGAAGAATAAAGATAGTCTTTTTACCATAGTTACAGTCTTTGTCATGGAGTAAATAACGTGTTTTGACGCTTTCTTGTTCGTAGGTGATCCTTTAGAACCTAACGGTCATTTTTGCCGACGAGACGTATCCCAAACGACCATCCGGTTCTTTTTTCAGCCGTAGATCGCCGTGGAGGCGCACAGCACTATTATGGTCTCGCGCAAGAAGCACTGCATCAATTGCAGAAAGGACACGGTTGATAATAAGCCCGAACAGGAAATAATCAGCTGTCTCGTACTGGGCGTTCATATTCGCTCGCATTTCGGCATGACGTTGGAACATCGCCGACGTATTCGGATCTGAACTTTGCGCATCACGCCAGCCGTAAGTAAACTGAATATATTTAGATATAAGCTCGTAGTACTGTTGGCTCCCTCTCGGAGGAAGACGATGGGACATTGGAATGGGTGAAATATTTGACAGCGCTAATGTGTCTTCAGCTGTGTTAATTTGGCTAAAATCATCCAGGTCTTTAATACGATACTCTCGTTGAATATCCTCAAGGAGCATGTTGAGTGAGTCTGAATACTTTGACGGCAGCCAATTCGTATCAGCATACGCTTGGAATGCCGCTGTCGAATCGTCCCCGCGAGAAAGATAGGTAAAGTGTCCGTACCAGAGCACGGCATCAAGTGAAGTAAAGATGATACCTCGCCATATTTGATCACCAACGTAGTACTCGCCAAGTCCGGGCAGGATCAGTGACAAGCCGGCAGCAAGAATTGGGCTTTTGCGGGAAGTTGATACTGACTCGGTTTCTTCGTTCTCCAGTCCCGGTACTGAAGGTACACTTTCGTGGCTGCTAAAAGAGTTTAGAAAATATGTATTATT
>DATDEW010000318.1:0-2343 GCA_036522935.1 Kapaibacterium sp. (SeqCode) | reverse complement strand
GATATGGATCCGTTCTTCAGGTATTTCCAATTTTCTTAGGACTGCCATTGCATTATCCATCATCGGTGTAGGACCACAGATGAAGAACTCGTTGTCAAAGGTAAGCCCGACATAATTTTCTACAAGCTCTCTCAGCTTCTCTACCGTCATAATGCCTGTTAATAGCAGAGGGTAATTCTCGGGTGGCTTATCAAGGACATACAAGACATTTACTCGCTCTTTATATGCAATGACTAACTCATCTATCGTCTTGCGAAAGATAACTGACTGCTCGTCGTTATTTGCGTATAAGAGAGTTACTTTGCTTTCGGGCTCGGCGAAGAGGACTGTCTTAAGGATAGACAGCATGGGGGTAATACCGCTTCCACCGGCGATGAGAATATAATGCTTCTTATTGGTCGGGTTCATCTGCGATGTGAACGTCCCCATCGGTGTCATCACCTCTATCATATCGCCGAGGGTAGTATTCTCGTTAATGAACGTTGAGACACGACCGCCTTTGACCTTCTTTACTGCTACACGAAGCTCCCCGATCTCATGCGGGGCACTGCAGATGCTATAGGAACGACGAATATCCACCCCATCAAAATGGAAGCGCAACGTTAGGTACTGACCCTGTTTATACCTATACTCTTCGGATAGCTCCGGAGGGACAAGGAAGCCGATAGAAACAGCATCTGCCGTCTCACGGGTAACCTCTGTAACCTGTAATGTGTGGAATTTCGTCAATGTTCTGCTGCTCTAAAATTAGCCGTGCTATTAACAAATTTCCCGAAAAAAGGTTAGATGGGAAATCCCGCTTCCTTCCTGGTAAAATTCCGGCACGGTTTTACGGGGGGAGGGTGTTATTTCGAAGTATACTTTTAACCCTTAACGTATTATGAAACAACTACTTTCTTTTCTCTCTATATTGGCGTTAACAGCTATGATCAATGGCTGTACCGTCAGTAAAGATTTCTCATTCGACATTGATTATGATCTCTGTGCTAATGAGATCAACAGCACAAGCTACAGCGCAACTGATACTGTTTATGGTAAAACCTACAGCTCGGACTTCGATAAATATAAAGAGGACATCTCGAATGTCGATGTTGAGTCTGCTACATTTACTATTCTCACCTCGACAGTTACATCTCCTTCTCAAGAAATAGTAAAGGTTACTGCATCAGTGGCCGATGTTTCAGGTGGAGCATTCACCGAGATCGGTTCAGCGATCAATATCAACCTAACAACAAAACGCGGTGTCGAGACACCACTTGATCTTACACAAGCAGGCAAGGATAAGATAGAAACGCTTTTGCTTGGTTCTGATGGCGGTGGTATCTTCAAGTTTGAAGGCACTTCAAACGACAAGCCTGTCATCTTCTGCGTAAAGTTTAAGCTTCACTTAAAAGCAACATACGAAAAGACAATACCCTAACATACGATAGTATTTCAAATCGTTAAGCCCGCACAAGCGGGCTTTTTTATTACCTCTTGCCCAACTATCAACTATATTCACCCCCAGATACCGGAAACCCCCGGACCTAACATCATCCAGGGGCTCCAGTTCATCGTGTGTGGTAAATACTCCCTTTCGGGAGCAACTCTTTGGCTATAATAAGGAGCCCTCCTTGCGAAGGACTCCCCTGTTAGTTTGCCATGCGAATTACTGCCTCAATGGCAGTGATTCTTGTGAGCGGCGAGAAAAAATTGTGGGTGCACACCGCTCTGGAGATGCAAATAAAAGATTATTGGACAGGTATCAGACGGAGATATGATCCATTCTTCATGGTAGTCGTTTGTCCGTTAGCCTGATTTGCCCATTTGATAGCTAATGTCCCTGTTGACGGTCCGTTGATAAAAATACCCGAGACCCAAACGAACATCTCGGTGCCAGAATTTATCTGATAATCAGCACTATTAGTATTATCCGATTGAATAATATCAGAGCCAGCTACAGTGTTAGTGCCATTATCATTGTGCCCGATCGCAGTAACTTTAAGAAGTATAAAATCATTAGGCACATCGAATGCGATCTGAAATTTAGGATTACCAGCGGAGCTAGTAGACATGTACAACATACCATCAAGTGTATGTACAACATTGGGTTTGCACGGGATCGTTATCTCTGATCCAAAGAGTGTTCCCGAATTGTTTACAATAGAAGTATCTCTTGTTTGACGAGCAAAGTATGTATTGCCATTAGAAGTATTATTTGCAGCACCTCTAACTGCTGTTATTACCCAACGTGACATCATTGCGTCATATTGAAAGTCTACTGATCCTGAATCGTCAACAGCAACATCAGTATTTTGACCAGCTAAATTTACAATGCGATTTGCAGCACTTGAACTTGAACTT
>DATDEW010000317.1:0-2650 GCA_036522935.1 Kapaibacterium sp. (SeqCode) | reverse complement strand
TAGCTCTCGCCACTGGTTACTTCAAGAACTCTGTCGTATCAACTTCAATGCCTTGCATCTTGACCGGAGGCGGCATATTGGTCATTATCTGCTCGTATGGCTCGACACCAACACCAAAACCTTTTACCAACCGTATGCCTATGATCGCGGCGAAAAGCATCATGGCGACGGTTATCATTTGTAAGACAACGTAGCCGCCTCGAAGTCCTGCGCCTGTTTCAGGCACATCCATCTTTTTGACAAAGAGCATTCGATAAATGACGAGTAAGATGATAAAGACGAATGCGCCAAGCGATGCAAATCTGTGCAGCATAGCAACGACGTTTGCTTTCTCCGAAATGAACGAAGTTGACTCGGCGAGGAAGCCGGTAACGATCGAGAGTATAGTGCATCCAACGCCGATGAGCAGGGCATTCCAGCCAAATTCTATCATCGTCGGACGTGCTTTCATTCTACCAAGAAGTTCATAGACGATTCCTGTCACGACAAGTGCGACAGCGAAGTAGTTAAAGAGTGTATGTAGATCGCCGAGGTGCATATTCGTATGTATTAATTTATACAAAACTAAGACATTTATTGGCTGGGTAACGTTAAGTCGTACATGCAAATTTCCCGCGGACGTTTTCTTGCCCTTTATGGGCTGATGTGCATGATATGGGGCTCAACATGGATGGTCATTCATATCGGGGCTGATGCGGGGTTACAGCCATTTACAGGCGCTGCTCTTCGCTTTGGGCTTGCAGCACTTATCATGTGGATATGGGTGGGGTGGGCGAAGACGCCGTTCCCCTCTGTCAAACGAGAAATATGGTGGGTGATACTCATTGGTCTTTTAAGCAATGGTATTTCATTCTCTATCGTCTATTCAACTGTAAAATATGTCCCATCCGGACTTGCAGCTGTTATCTTTGGCACGATGCCACTCTGGACAGCTATCTTTGCTCACTATGGTATTGAGGCAGAGCAGTTATCGGTATCGAAGGTTCTTGGGATAATGCTTGGTATTCTCGGTATCGGTGTTATCTTTTATCCGCAGATAGGTGTGGTTGACCCGTCAGTCATTGCCGCTATGCTTATACTCCTTGGTTCACCGATCATAAGTGCGATGAGCGCAGTATTCACCAAGAAACACACGCATCATGTATCGCCAATAATGCTTAATGCAATTACAACACTTGTTGGGTTCATCTTTATCGGTACAATTGCATTTTTTGTAGAAGCCCCACTGACTATGGCGTTCAATGGTACGATCGTTTGGACAATCGGTTATCTGGCAATTTTAGGCACGATCGTAAGCTTTGTGACCTACTTTCGTCTTATGAAAGTAACTGCGGCAGTTACAATGTCATACGTAGCCCTCATAACGCCGATCATTGCCATCATACTCGGATGGGCAATACTCAAAGAGCAACTTGGAGTGCATGATTTTATCGGTGCAGCACTCGTCATGCTCGGTGTCACGCTCTCGTTACGGAAGAGTTAGCGGGCGATAACGAGCTTTTCACGTTTTACCGTGCCGTCACCGGTCGTGTATTCAAGCATATATGCTCCGTTAGGAAGTGTTTCCGAGATCGAAAATTCAACAACACTACTCTCTGTACGCTGATATTCCTTATGAAGTATTGTTTTACCCAAGATGTCACGCAAAATAAGTGAACGGAGTTTAAGGCCATGTAAATGCAGAGTTACTTTTGAACCTGTTACGGGATTTGGGAAAAGTGTGATAACCGGAATGTCATTTGATTGATAGACAGACTTTGACGCAGGAATATCAAGAATTTCAATGTCATCAACGGCCGCTTCTACAAGAGCACCGATATTATCCGATGCAATGAAGTGGATACGAAATTTATCGGTTATGACTATATCGTCTTTCAACCGTACACCAAATGATGTCCAGCCATCAGTTGAAACAGATGATGAAAGAATCGTTTGAAAATTACCCCCTTCATTTGTTGTGAGTTTTACAACGAATTTCGTTTGTCCGGGATTCTGTCCTGTGTTGTTTGAATAAAAGTACCAGAATCGTAAATACGGATCCTGCATCAATGAGATATCATAAAGCGGGGAGACGAGCGTTGTCGTTCCGGAATCTATGTCGTCATAACTTGGTGAATTAGTTGTGGCATTTCCTGTGACAAAACACTGAGTCCCAATGACAGTGTGGTCGGTGTCTTGCTGAATGAATCTGCTTGCCGCGTTTTGGTAGAATGTGCCGTCAGGATCTCCATGCTCCCAAAGCCCATGAAGAGCATTATCGTTAGCAATAGAAGTATTCCAGTTTGCTGCAGACTCGCAATTATCAGTAAGTTTAGTTTTGTAGCCGACCAAGAAACGCATTGGGGTAGCTTGTAGAGGAACTTGCTTTATTGAGGTTTCAGACAGAGATGTAGTTGCGGAGGCATAATACTCAACAACTGATCCTGCCGACATTTTCGGGATCACACCTGTATAGTTGTCACTTCCGGATGGAGTAAGGATAACACTATTAAACGTTGATGAATCAATGTGGCGGTAATTAACACGAATACCATTGGTATCAAGCGAGCCGATAGCAGATCCATATGAAGCGGTTACCTGTACCGGATATTCCGCAGATTGTTCATCCTGATCAGGTATCTGCTCAATGCTAAGATCAATAAGACCTGTG
>DATDEW010000316.1:0-7874 GCA_036522935.1 Kapaibacterium sp. (SeqCode) | reverse complement strand
GACCGCCGTCAGAGATATGAAGCTTAGATAATGGAGATGTTATCCCGATACCAAGGCGTTTGTTCGTGTTATCCCAGTAAAGACTTGAATCGTCCATCAAATTTGTAGTCGAGCCGGGACCGGGTCCCCAGAATGCAATGCGTGTCGCTGTACCCGACCCGGTAAGCCCACCACCGCTTGACGGTGTTATCCAACTAAGTGTACCGGCGGTAGAACTTGAAAGGACTTGTCCGTTCGCTGTAGGTGCTGCGGTCGGTAATGTTAATGTAATATTTGTTGTCCCTTGAGCGCCGGCAACAAGTGTCGTAGCTCCTGTGCCTGTTCCCTGGAAAAGTACTCCTCCGGCTGTTCCATTATTGTTGGAAAGCAGGAGATTACCGTTACGCATCTCAAGTAATTGAGAAGGGGTTGATGTTCCGATACCGACATTGCCGCCACTTAAAAGAGCAGCGTAGTTTGTCGTACCTCCGGTTGCATTTACATTAAGACCGATATTGGTAGCCCCGGTACCTGTCCAGTTACCCGTCGATTGTATATCTAAACCGGTTTTGGTTATAGCGTTCGTTGAACTTGTTGCAGTGTTAGAGATCGCTGCAGATGAATTGTTCGCCGTTGCAGCGCCAGACGAGGTGGCCTGCAACGTGGCTGTGGGTGAGGGGCCGGCTCCTATGGAGAGCCGTTTATTCGTATTATCCCAGTAAAGACTGGAATCATCCTGAAGATTTGTTGTCGTTCCGGGACCGGGGCCCCAGAATGCGATACGGGTCGCTTGTCCTGAACCTGTCAAGCCGCTACTACCTGATACCGTAGTCCAACTAAGTACACCTGCTGTCGAAGCTGTGAGTGCTTGGCCGTTGGCTGTTGGTGCGGAAGTAGGGAAGATATAATTAAGGTCTGTATTTCCTTGAGCACCGGCTTCAAGTGTCGTTATTCCAAGACCATTCGTAGAGCGAAATTGCAATTGCGCACCGCGGCGAGCAAGAAGGATGTTGTTCGAACCGGCAAAGATGCGAAGCTTAGCGCGGGTGGCAAGCGTTGAACCGGTGCCAAGTACGAGATCAGAGCCGTCGCTTGTGCCAAGGAAATTACCGGTTGCAGTAGTCGAGTCCCATGGTGACGTAGAGGTGTTACCATTGAGCTGCCAGCCGGTAGAAGAAATTACAATATTACCTGTTGTATCGCTGACTGTGAGTCCGGAGCCTGCAGTAAGCTTCAATACACCTGTATTACCAATTATCACACTGCCGTTATCGGAGCCGGAATTTGTGATCGAGAGGCCGGTACCAACAGAAAAAACTCTGTTGTTCGTAAGTGAGCCATTGTCGGCAGCGAACGTCAGTATCGGTTCGCCGTTACTGACAAAACCTGCAGTAGACATACTTGACCAGCTCGGTACAAGTCTTGTTCCAATACGGGTAAGCATCATGACATTACCACTATCAGCTCCAAGAGTTGGTGACCATGCCATGTTCCCATTTCCCACACCATAAAGAAGTGAGGCAGTCGTCAGAGATGGATTCGGATTATTCGGAAAATTAAGAGTGTACGAGGTTGTCGGAGTATCTGTTTGAAGGGTAACGATATTCCCGTTCGCATTTGAGATCTTTACTTGGCGCTGTATCGTGCCTTGAGCGTAGCTTTTGTTGAGCAGTATACAAGACATAAGAAGACAAGCGACAAATGTCAGCAGCGATATTCTCATGTATGTTCTATTGCAGCTCATTGTTACTACAAATTTACGAAAATTTGGTGCTAGTATTTCGTGATCCTATAACGTATCAGGGTAGTTCACTATAACCCAGTTGATACTTTCTCCCCTCGGTATCTCATTGGATGCTTCAACATAGAAAACATTTTTTTCGTAGTCTATTCCTGTGACAGCACAGAGAACATTTCCGATGTTGTTGGCTTCCTTGGTCATATGAACTGATGCAGTTACCATTGCCCCGCGACGAAGAGCAAACTTTCCCGGTCGAACGGCAAAACGGTAACGATTTGTGCCAAAACCTTGCCCGGGGATAAATCCCGTACGCGTAACCATTGAGTTGGTCTTTCCTTTTGGGGTTGAAAATGTGCTCGTCTTATAATCTGAATAACGGACTCGCACATCTTTGATCACACCAACGGAATCACCTTGAATGATCTCTTTTCCGGCTCCCACCTTAATGACTTCTACTTGAGAGGTCCCTCCCTCGAATACCTCTATGGTATCAGGGGTAGGGGGGGCAAAGCTCGCATAGAAGCCAGGGGGTAGATTGCCGGTATTGTTACGTTCAACTTTTACGAACTCAAATCTTACCAATGATGAAGAGATCTCAGCGAGGGATACCACTTCTTCATCAGTCGGGTCAGGCTGTGAGGGCGTTGGCTCGGAGACCACCTTTTTCTTTCCTTCAACTTTGAAGTGTCCCGATGGCGCCGTTAACGTCTCCTGAGCGCATATATCTGTCATGAGGCATGTCGCCAACAAGAGTAGAATTGTATATACGCTTTGTTTTTTCATGAAGAAAAAATATCACAGGCAGCACAGACTATGTGTGCTGCCTGTGAAAAAATATAGTTTACGGATTAATAACCGTGTAATTTATGAACGAGCCGGATTGGATATTCTCAGATGTTTCCACCTGGAATGTTCCGCCTGTACCGGTCGTAACGGTTGTAACCTGTGCAACGATAGCACCAATTTCGCCAGTGTGATTTTCAACTGAAACGTTGATAGCAGCACCTGCCTGAATGTTCATTGCCGGTGATGTATACTGGAATACACCTGTACCTGCGATCTGACCACGCAAGAAGTTAACTACCGGGCTTTGTGAACGAGTGATACGACCTGTATTGTCGATCGTGATGTACTGGTCAGGAGCAGCGTTTGAGTCGAGTGCTAGTGTTCCTGCTCTATGTACGACGTTCGTTGTTGTGTTTACGAATGCAAAGTTGTCAACACCAACTGTGCTGTTGAGTGTTGTACCCTGCAATGTCATGTTACCGGTTGTACCTGTATTGATGTTCGTGGTTACGTTAGAGGTACCATTACCGAGGTTCATGTTACCTGCACCATCAAAGTTAAGGTCAAAGCTGTTGAGCGTAACAAAGCGGCTTGCTAAAAGCGGTGCGCCACCTGTTGCGAGCGAACCAAGCTGAACAGTAACGCGAGTGCCTGTATCTGTTGTGATTAGACCGTTGTTCGCTTCTACATCGACAAGTGATGTGATAGCGCGCGTACGTACGTTGCCTGTAGCATCAGTGACAAGGATGTTGGTTGCTGTTGTATCAACATCAATGTTCGTCAATGTTAAGTTACCTGCAGTTCCTACATCGATTCCGACATTGAATGTGTTTGTTCCGGTACCGAGTGTAAAGGTTGACGGCGTTGCATTCCCGTTGCTATAGATCATATTAAACCCGTCTTGATCAATAGTCGTATTTTCTGTCAAGTCTCCACCGAGCAATACAGTATCATTCACGATGTGCAAACCGTTTCTTGCATTCACAAGAGCGGAGAGATCCGTGAACTCAATGTTGTCACCGGCAAGATTGACACGTGCGATCTGCAATGAGTTCGTTACAGAGAACTGTGTCGTTCTGCGAACTTCATTGAGGTCATTCAAGAAAAGCAAGTAATTGATGCCTGTTGTGGCAGTTGGTACTTGATCCCATGCGTACCATCCGTTTGTTCCAGGAGCAACTGGGGATGATATAATAGCACGGTGTTGAACATAGTTCGGCGATATGCCGCCTGTAGAAAGTCTCATCTGTTGGGATACCAACGACGGGACTGCCTGAGCGAACACGTCACCTGCGAAGAACAACCCTACTATCGCTAGTAAGGCAAACGATGAAAGTATGCGTTGTTTCATTGTTGTAATGGATTTGTGAGTAAATGTAGTTATTAGATTCATACAATTGTAAGGCAGTTGATAAGTCAAACTTGTTGTTTATGGGTTTACGATAAGGTATGTTATTTGTCCGGTATCAGACGGATACGCCGCCGAGAACTGGACGGTAAAACTGTTATTGATGATACGAGTCACCATTGTTCCGACAAGGATCTCGCTTCCTTCGGTATCAAATTGTGAAACCGTTACACTTGAATTGGCAGTACATCCGACTGAAGGGTTTACGTTGATCGTCAACGACGCGACTCCCTTAGGTATCTTCACACGACCGGCATACGAATCTGCATTTGAGTTGACAGTGAACGATGCACCGGTCAGACGATTTGCAGTGATCTCACCTTTGCCTTGGGGATACAATTTTGTGCTGTCACCGACGACAAGTGTTTGTCCTGTATTAATACCTGATGTGATAAGGTTGAACGGTACACCTTTCATATCAGGGATGATCGCAGATAAAGAGATCACCTGACCGTTCTGTGTAACACGTATGGTTGTATCTCCAATGATGCGGACAGGTCCGTCAAGCTCGTTCAAACTTGTTACCACCCCACGTGCATCTGAAGAAACGCTCTTGGCAACATCTGCAGAACCTGCACGAATGGCATAAGGTGCTGATGTGAGTGCTGTACGAGGGACCATTTCAGCTCCGCCATCAACACTAACAGCCAAGAAGTATTGCTTGTCAAACTGCAAGCCGGCAGGGAATGGGGTACTTCTACCTAAGATAACATTGAAAATTCCTGCTTTGAACTGGGTAAAGAATGTCTCACCGTGTAAAAGGGTACCTCCGACAGGAAGGTCGTAAAAACTCACCTCAAGGCTATGATTACCATCAGAGATAGGATTGCCGGATCCATCAACGATGATACCCTGATAGCTCATTTCTCTAGGAATTTGGGCAAGGGCTACGTTACTTGTTACAACAAGCAATAGCGCTAACCATAGAAAGCTCTGTATGAAGCTTCGTATTCTCATTTTTTTGATAAGGCTTCTATCTAAATCGTTACTGATGCTAATGTTTGTCCTTGCAGAAAACCTCTGCGGACATGTTCTAAGCAAAATAACGTTGTTGGGGGCAGCCAACGCGAGATAAAGAGATCGTATTTAAATCCTCACGAATTGGGCAATTGATAAAGCAAAACTCTCGTGATAAAGCAATAAAAAAGCAAACGTCTCTAAACCATCTCTTTCAAATATACAACATGACTTTCCCAAATGCAAGTGTTTTCTGCATTTTTCCACATTTTTTTTTATTTACCCTGTAATATTGTATAGGATAAGGACTTAGCGGTAGGTTAAATGGAAGATTGTGGGGGAAAGTGAGGGAAATTGACCTATTCAATGTATGTACAGATAAATCCTTACTTTTGAGGACTTGCCACAAAGATCTCAACGGTTCGGCAATAGAACCTACCTTCAGGCAGATCATTATCATAAAGCAGTTCACTGCCACCTACACCTCGTTGTGATGATTCTGTTCGTTGAATTGCGATAGCGGTAGCTTTTGCTCGTGCTTCGGAGAGCTTCTTATTGTACTCAGCACTGCCAATTCTATCGGCATAACCGGTAACGTTGATAATGTCAAGTGGTGTTAGGCGACCACGTACAAAGCTCGCAATTTGTTGGTTCGCCTTTCCGAGTACTGATTTACCAAAATCAAATAGGATTAGGTTATAACGAGAAAAAACAGTATCGGCTATCTTCAGCTCACGCTTCTTTTCGATGGTCAATTGCTCAACCGGGATAGAATCGGGGATAGATGCTGCATTTTGACCTATATTATCAGTCACGTTTAGCTGATATTTGAGTGACGTGAGATTCTTGAGTACATTCTTATTCATCTTGGTCAATTCCCAGTTCTGCTCCGGAGGTAATGTGGCTCCACCACTAAAATCTTTAAGTGGTTTGCCAAGATTTTCAATGTGAATATTATAGGTAGCTAGTCCCGCATCAGCTCTGACTGTCGGGAAGAAACGTACATTAGGCACATATACTGTGCGAATCGTGTCTGTAGTAAGGATCGGTTCAAGTACTTCAGGAACATCACAGAGTATTTCTGCTCTGCGATTCTCTGTCGTTCCGTCCATCGTTGAAGGATTGGAGGCTTTCTCCGGCATATTCCGGACCTCTATCTTGATCCTATCATCTCCGAGACCCCACACATCTTGGAAATATTTTCTGACTGTTTCTGCTCTGCCTTTCGAGACATCGAGTTTATCTTTCTCAGTAGAAACTCCGTCATTGCAACCAATAATAGTGATCTTCGCCGT
Source organism: Kapaibacterium sp. (SeqCode) (assembly GCA_036522935.1). Taxonomy (GTDB): domain Bacteria; phylum Bacteroidota; class Ignavibacteria; order Palsa-1295; family Palsa-1295; genus DATDEW01. The sequence goes on along the minus strand of DATDEW010000316.1, from coordinate 1,708 downwards.
TGGATACATGAGCATACGTCTTCCGACAATGTTCATCATAGTATGGTAGAGATCAAGTGTTTCGTAGTTAAAGAGTTTATCAACGAAGAACCTGTCTTTCTCCTGTTCGGAGAGGCGTGTATATCTCTCCGGCAGCACTGTTGAGCCTTCATCAAAGAATACATAGTTGAGCAGCGGACGAAGCTGTGTATTCAAAAACTCTTCTACCTTGATCTTTAACGGCACTTCATTCCCGTCTTTATCCACGCCGATTGCTTTTAAGTCCGCGGCAAGTGTCGGCATCTGAGGCGGCGGCGGCGGCGGCGGCGGCGGCGGCGGCGGTGGCGGTGGTGGTGGTGGTATCGCCTCGATCTCGTATGGGTTATATTGGAGAGTCAAGCCAACTCGTATCGCGTTAGCTTTCCAATCAAGGTCTTTGACGATGGTATTGACTCCATAGGCATAATAGACTTCCGGGCGAGCTTGCCAAGAGCGCTCTTCGTTTAACGGGACTATATAGCATAGACCAATAAGTGCATTTAGTACTATCTTCGAAGCGTCCGGTATTGCTCCTTCGTACGAGTTTCGTATTCTACTTCCATTGTTGAATGTTTTGGTATTTGTGGGGTCAACAAGTTCTTCTTGCTGAAGATAACTGCTTGAGAAAAGATATCCGAATCCAAAGCCCCCTTTAATAAAAAGGTCTTCCAAAACATTATATTGAGCCAACGTCTCAAAGTTGAGAATATTTAAGGAAGCATCTATTGTATGATCTATCGTTGCCGGTACGACAACCCCTCCAACTTCGAGGAAGGTGTTCTGCGTTGCGGTTAACAAGGCACTTTGGTTTAGGTATCCTAATCGAAGCTCAAAAGAAAGAGGCAGCTCAACATCTATACCGAGAAAACCACCTACAGAAAACCCTGACCCGATACCATCGGTAAAAAGAGGGCAGCAGTTTGGTATCCCCGGAAGCTGTTTGAAATCTGCGGTGTGTATATTAAAATCATAATTACCATACGCGCCATAGTAGATGATCTTAAACGTTGTATCATAGACCGCTTGTTGAACCTGACTCCGTGCTTGCACAGAAACAAGGAGAAATGCAATAAGTACAACCACTGCTTGCAAACAGCAGCGTGTTCTTGATGAAAGTGTGTGCTTGTGTGGGTTGCCGAGCACTTAATGATCTACTAAAAGTCCGCGATGTAAGATGACTGTCGGTGTTCGTAGCGTAACAAAGTAATTTCCAGCAGAGAGAGTGTTCGTGCTAATATAAACTGAATACTCTCCGGGTTTGAACTCACCATCGGCAAGAGTACGAATGGTGTTACCTGTAATATCCGTTAGGTACACTTGAGTTCTGCCGGTTTCTATCGTTGAAAAGCGTATAAGTGTCATCTCGCTCGACGGGTTCGGCGTTGGAATAGATATATTGATGAGTCCCTTTGTATCGGTCAGCCTCTCACCGCCTTCGTAACAAATATCTGCAAGCCGGAATAATCCATCATGCCCGATATACTCTATAGGGAATTTCCCCCATGTAAAAGAGTCGATCACGATAGGTGTTTCTGGTGAATCCCCAAGCGTAACAATAAACTCAATACCAGGAAGCTCGGTAATGGGACCGGTGATGTTTAATGTGTTGCCAAAAGTAACAAAGCGAAGACGCTCTTCCAAAGAGTCAAAACTTAATGAATTAGTAGGTACCAGGAGCGAGCGATTGAAG